>NZ_JBOZPS010000006.1:0-260515 GCF_050849305.1 Shewanella sp. MF05960
GCACCCAGATCGGCGACACTCTCGTCGTGACCGATGGCAGTGGAAACGTATTAGCGACGGTCACCGTGACGCAAGCGATGCTAACCAATGGTTACGCTGTTGAAGTGCCTGTGACTGCAGGCGCAACAGAAGTGAACGTCACGGCTCAAGTCACTGACGCTGCAGGTAACCTATCGATTATCGCGACAGATAAAGAAGGGATCGATAAAACTGCTCCTTCGGCATTATCAATTATCATCGTTGATGACGGCACTCCTGGAGATGGCTGGTTAAATAATAATGAAATATTAGCTAATGGCAGTGGAATACAAATTAAAGCTGAGGCAGATCATGCAGATCTTACTGCTGGCGGATTTGTTTCAATATCGACAACAGTTAATGGCATCGAAGTGTCATTTGACCTGAAATTAGAAAATGGCCAATTAGTTAATTTGGATGGTTCTGTACCTAATGTTGCTTTCAGTTATAACAATGGTGAGATTACATGGACTGCTGATGTACCAACTGCAGGTGAACAAATTACTGTTGAGATATCTCAAACTGATGCAGCTGGGAATGAATCTATAGCCGTCACAGACACCGCAATAATTAACAACGTCGATGCCAATGATGATATCCCTGGTTCGTCATACACAGTAACGACAGGTTCTAGCAGTAATTGGGCTATCCCGCAGTCAAACGGTGAAAACAAAATGACCATCTCAGCTCGTAATGCTGATGGTTCTATGGGTGTGGTCAATATTGAAAGCGGTACAGGGAAGCTAGGCGTGTCAGGCTCTCCTCGTGTTGGTGACCAAATTATTGGCCAAATAGAATACGACTCTGCTTCAGGCACATCTGAATCTATCGTGATTGATTTTAATGGTTTAGTAAATCAGGCAACGTTCAGCGTTTCAAACATGTTTACTAATGAAAATGACGGTGAGCAAGGGGTCTGGAAGGCTTACTACAATGGTCAATTGGTCGCGAGTGAAACATTTAAAACGCTATCTGGCGATAAAGGTACATTCACGATCGATACCGGTACTATCGTCTTTGATCAGTTAGTCTTTGAGGCGACTAAAACCATTAGTGAAACAAATAGTGGCACATTATTAAGTGATTCTTCGGATTACTTCTTGACGAGTATTACCGCGTCGGGTCCTGCCATTATGGGGACTTACTTGGTCTCTGAAGATGGTGTGTTAACTATTTCCAATCCAAATCAAGGGTTACTCAATAACGACTCAGATGCACAAGGAAATACCTTTGCACTAACTGATGTGAATGGCACTGCTGTAGCTGATGGACAAGTTGTGATATTACCTAGTGGTGCATTATTAACTATCCACAGTGATGGTACTTATTCTTATGACACTAATGATTCATTTGAAGCCTTAACAGCAGGTCAACTAGCTACAGATACCTTTACTTACACAGTTACTGATCAATACGGCGCAACAGATACAGCAACAGTGACGATTAACATTGTTGGCGAATCTGATTCTGGCACGGTTTACGATAAATACACTGGTAATCCAGGTAATGATGTGATTAAAGGTACCGTTAATAACGATATTATTGTCAGTGATCAACAGGGCTTACAGATTGTTGCAGGTGAGAACTACAATATCGCATTTATCTTTGATACATCCGGTAGTATGGCTGGCGTTGTTGCAGAAGCTAAAACGGAGCTCGAAGCAGTCTTTAACTCACTTGCTAATAGCGCGACGGGCTCGCACAGCGGCACCGTAAATGTGTTACTGACGAATTTTGCAACTGGGTCAAATTACTCTGTATCAGTAAATATGGACGATCCAAACGCGGTCCAAACGCTGCTTACTGAATTAGCAAAAATGAGCGCCAGTGGTTCCACTAATTATGAAGCTGGTTTTGAGTCTGCAATAAATTGGTTTACTAGCAGCACTGTGCTAAATAATGTTGGAAATAATATTTCTTACTTCATTACTGATGGTTCACCAAATGCACAAACAGTTGACACTAATACTTCAACAGTATTAATGAGTTATGATGTTGCGACCAGTAGTTATCAAACCTTAAGTAGTTTGTTGACTTCTAATAACTATGTTAAAGGCAACGTCATCAGCAGCATAGATGGTCAAGTTATTGTCAACGCTAGCGGTGCTGTGTATTCACCATACACAGGCGCTAAAATTGGCCAATTAAGCTTTAACACTAATAATACTGTTAAAAGCTTTACAGACAATGGTACAAATACAACCGCTCAAGCGCAGCATGCATTTAACTTGCTTGCCGCAGTGTCTGAAGTTGAAGCAATCAGTTTAGCTAGTGCTAACGGCAACACTACGGTTAATGAGGCCAACCTAAAACTATATGATACAGACGGCTTCGTCCGAGCTTCTATCGATGTGTCTGATCTATCAAGTGTTATCACAGGCTCTGAGACATTCCAATCTCAAGGTGATGATAATACGGTTGGTAATCAAGGTGATGATATTATCTTCGGTGACCTGGTTAAATTTAGTGGTTCATCTGAGCAAGGTTACGTTGCATTACAAACCTATGTAGCTGGTAAGACTGGTCAAAACGTTGCGGATATTGACGTTAAAGCAGTCCACGATTACATCCGTGATCATGTGAATGAATTTAATATCAATAACACCAACGACGGTAACGACATTTTAGATGGCGGTATTGGTGACGATATCTTATTTGGTCAAGGTGGCAATGATACTATCTATGGCGGCGAAGGTAATGACGTGCTTATCGGCGGATTAGGCAATGACACACTAATCGGTGGATTAGGCAGTGACACCTTTGTGTGGTCTAAAGGTGACATTGGGACTGATACCATTAAAGATTTTGAAGTGAACAACGATACACTTCATATCAGCGATTTATTGCAAGATGAGCAGAATGGTAATCTCGATGATTACCTGGACTTCTCGTTCAGCAATGGTAATACCACAATCTCTATTGATGCTAATAAAGATGGTACGGTAGACCAAGTGATAGTATTAGATGGTGTAGACCTGTCGCAGCAATATGGCGCTACGACTGATGGTGTTATTATTAATGGGTTGCTAAATGATGGCGCACTCATTGTTGATACACCAGCACAAACCCCTGCACCATCACCAGGAACCACCCCTGTCGATCTTTATGACCAGTACAGTGGAAATATTATTCCTTAATAACAACACATTGACTGCGTCACATAGTAATATGTGACGCATCACTTGTTATTTCTAACAATAATAAATTAAGGACTCTTATTAGGTGCCTATAACTGCGTCTAAAACAAGCGAGCAGTGGACGATTTCTGCTTCACAACGGGTAACGGTTGATCCGCTTCTCGATTGCTTAGTATTGCTGACAGAACACTTTGGCAGCCCTTGTTCTATTGATTCTTTGGCTGCGGGTTTACCGCTGTCAGGCTCAGTTATTTCACCCGAATTAGTACCACAAGCTGCTGCTAGAGCAGGCTTGTCGGCCAAATTATCACGTAAAGACCTAAATCAAATATCAGACATACTATTGCCATGCATTTTATTGTTTAAAGATAAAAAAGCCTGTGTGTTAAGAGAGATTGATTTAGAAAATGACAAAGTTGTTATTCAATTACCTGAAACTGGTGGCGAAGATAACCTAACCCTAGAGGAACTAGAGTCCTTATATGTGGGTTACTTATTTCTGGTCAAACAAGATTATCGTGGCGATAAAAGTTTCGATGTTCATTTACATGACAACAGCACTCACTGGTTAATGCAAAGCATTAAAGACTCCGCCCCTATTTATAGAGATGCACTTATTGCATCAGTATTGGTTAACCTATTCGCATTAGTCTCACCACTGTTTATCATGAACGTTTATGACAAAGTGGTGCCCAATTTAGCGTTTGAATCACTTTGGGTGTTGGCTATTGGTGCCGGGATTGCATATCTTTTCGATTTTATTATGCGTCAATTACGCAGTTATTTAATCGATATTGCTGGCAAAAAAGTCGACATTATCGTTTCCTCAAATTTATTTGCTAAAGCCATTGGTATTCCGCTGTCAAAACGCTCCCCAAGTGTAGGCGGAATGGCAAGGCAACTCGGTGAGTTTGACAGTATTAGAGAGTTTTTAACCTCAGCAACAATCACTGCACTGGTCGATTTACCTTTTGCCTTGCTCTTTGTCATCATCATTTACATTGTGGCGGGTGATTTAGCACTTATTCCAGTTTTTAGCAGTATTGTCATTATCGCAGTGACCCTCTACCTACAACCTAAATTAAAGCAAGCCATTGAAGAAAGTAATCGTTTTTCAAGCTTAAAGCATGGCCACTTAATTGAAAGTTTAACCGCGCTTGAATCAATTAAGGCAAACGGTGCTGAAGGTTTAGTGCAGAAAAGCTGGCAGCAAATGATTGGCCATACCGCTAACTGGCAATTAAAAAGTAAAAAGCTCTCTAACCATGTAGCCCATGTTGCCAATTTTATGGTGCAAGTGACGGTAGTGCTGGTTGTGATTTTGGGTGTATATCGTTTAGCTGATAACGAAATATCCATGGGCGGCATTATTGCTGCTGTCATGCTATCAAGCCGGGCAATTGCCCCAATGGCCCAATTAGCAGGTCTTATTTCTCGTGGGAATCATACCATCAGTTCGTTACGTCAACTTGATGCCATCATGGAAGAAGAAGATGAGTTCGAAGACAAAGGGCATCTCGTCAGCAAAGAACGTATTATGGGAAAAATCGAAGCCGATAATATCAGTTTTAATTTTCCTGGCACAGAAAAGCCGAGCTTACACCCCTTATCACTGCGTATTAAACCAGGTGAACGAATTGCCATTATCGGACGCAATGGTTCCGGTAAAAGTACCTTAGCAAAACTGCTACTCGGCTTATATAAGCCGACTCAAGGTAGCCTTCGATATGATGGTTTAGACTCAGGACAAATTCATCCGAGCGATTTAAGACGTAACTTTGGTTATCTGCCACAAGATGTCACCTTATTTCACGGAAGTATCCGCGACAATATTTTATTCGGGTCGCGCCAGGTGACTGAACATCAATTAATGAGAGCCATTCAGCTTTCAGGCGTAGGCATGTTCACCAATTTAGAGTCGGAAGGACTTGATCAACAAGTGGGAGAAGGTGGTTTAGCATTAAGCCGAGGCCAACGACAAACCGTAGCCTTAGCCAGAGCGACACTTAATGATCCGTCTATATTGCTCATGGATGAACCCACAGCCAGTTTAGATGCACGCGCAGAGAAGCAATTTATTCGCTCTATGCAACTTGTTAGCCGTGACAGAACCTTGCTCTTAATTACGCACAAAATGCACCTGCTTAACTTGGTTGATCGTATTATTGTATTAGATAAAGGCCATGTGATGGCTGACGGCCCTAAAGATGAAGTGCTAGCCATGCTTAACTCTGGCGCAATGGCTGGAGAGCAAAACGCATGAGCAAACATCTAACGGCAGAAGATTTAGAGATGGTTGACGACGTATATGGTGCCATTATGACCGATGCCCCGACAGGACATCGCCTCATTATTTGGTCATTAGCCGCAATGATGGTCTGCTTTGTTGTTTGGGCATATTTTTCTGAATTAGACCAAGTCACAACAGGTCAAGGCAAAGTCATTCCCTCTTCGCAAATCCAAATCATTCAGAGCTTAGATGGCGGAATACTTCAAGAAATCTATGTTCAAGAAGGCTTGATGGTTACTAAAGGTCAACCATTAGCTCGTATCGATGATACACGTTTTAGGTCTGATTTTGGCCAACAAGAACAAGAAGTATATGGACTGCAAACCAACATAATCCGTATGCGTGCAGAGTTAGACAGCATTGTGATTTCAGATATGTCCTCTGACTGGCGTCAACAAGTTAAAATTACCAAACAGGTATTAGCTTTCCCTGGTGAGACAATAGAAGCCGAGCCTGCATTAGTAAAACGCCAACAAGAAGAATACTCGCTGCGTTTAGATAACTTAAACAATCAACTCGAAATATTAGTGCGCCAAATCCAGCAGCGTCAGCAAGAAATTGAAGATTTAGCATCAAAAATTAAAACTCTCACGAAAAGTTACCAACTGGTTAGCCGTGAGCTTGAATTAACTAAACCGCTTGCTCGAAAAGGGATTGTGCCAGAAGTCGAGTTATTAAAACTTGAACGAACGGTGAATGATATCCAGGGTGAACTGCAGTCATTACGCCTCTTAAGGCCTAAAGTCAAAGCTGCAATGGATGAGGCGATTTTGAAACGTCGTGATGCTGTATTTGTTTATACCACCGACTTACGGGCGCAATTAAACGAGTTACAAACAAAATTATCACGTATGAATCAGGCACAAATTGGTGCATTTGATAAAGTCAGCAGAGCGGTAATCTCTTCGCCTGTCATTGGCACAATTAAAAAAATCTACTTTAATACTTTAGGTGGAGTTGTGCAGCCTGGTGAACAAATCATTGAGATTGTGCCATCAGAAGATAAACTACTGATAGAAACTAAAATTACACCAAAAGATATTGCTTTCTTACACCCTGGATTACCCGCTATAGTTAAAGTAACAGCATATGACTTTACTCGATATGGCGGCCTTAAAGGTACAGTAGAACATATTAGTGCCGATACATCACAAGATGAAGAAGGTAATAGTTTTTACATTATAAAAGTAAGAACAGAACAATCGAGTTTACTAAAAGACGATGGCACAGAGATGCCAATAATCCCAGGAATGCTCACTTCGGTGGACGTTATCACTGGGAAAAAATCAATACTTGAGTACATTTTGAATCCAATTTTAAGAGCGAAAGATACCGCCCTTAGAGAGCGCTAAGAAGAACCAGGAGGGTTTTAAATGAGCACTATAAAAAATCAGCACACAAAGATCAGTGCAGTTGCACTTGCTTTGTCTATGCTGATTGCACCCGCAGCCTCAAGTCAATCACTTGAACAAGCTGTTGCGCATACGCTAGACACCAATCCAGATTTACGGATTGCGTTTAACCGCTTTAAAGCACGTGAAGAGCAAGTTAACCAGGCATCTGCCGGTTATATGCCAACTGTCGATCTGACAGCGGGTTACGGCTGGGAGCAAACTGATAGCCCTTCGAGTCGTCGTAAAGCAGGCCAAGGCGACGTTGATAACGATGGCACAATTGATCTAGAACGTGGTGAAGCCGGTTTTAGCATCAAGCAAATGTTATTTGATGGCTTTTATACCAGTAGCGAAGTTGATCGCTATTCTTCCGAAACCACCGCAGATCAGTGGGCATTATTTGCTGCAGCAGAAGACATGGCATTAAATGTATCTAAAGTGTATTTAGACTACATTCGTAGCCAGCAAGTGTTAACGCTGTCAGAAAAAAACCTAGAAAGCCATAAAGCTATTTATGATCAAATTAAAGAGCGTACTGACTCAGGATTAGGTTCAATTGCGGATTTGTCGCAAATTACCGGTCGTTTAGCACGAGCTAATGCGAATGTGGTTTCTGCGAAAAACAATTTAGAAGATGCTAAAGCTGCATTTATTCGAATTGTTGAGTCAGAACCAGAAGATCTTATTTTGCCAGTACCAGATGCAGATATGATCCCAGAAAGCTTAAATAAAGGTGTGATGCAAGCCAAAAGCAACCATCCAATCCTTAAGTCTGCTGAAGGTGATATCAACGCGGCAAAATATGAGCGTAGTTCTGCTAAGGCAAATTATTTCCCACAGCTAAGTTTAGAGCTTAACGGTAACTGGAATAATGACGTTGATGGTGAAGACGGTTATAGCGCATTGAGCAGCCAAAATGTTAATGGTCATAGTAATGATTTAGTGGCCATGGTTCGCGTTAAATATAACTTATTTTCAGGCGGAAAAGATTTAGCACGCGATAGAGAGACTGCGTACAAAATTAATGAAGCCAAAGAAATTCAACAACGTGCATATCGTCAAGTTGTTGAGGGTATTTCTTTAGCCTGGAACGCCTACGAAATGCTTGCACCACAAAAGCAATATATTCGTGAACATGTTGTCGCAGCAAAGCAAACGCAAGTCGCTTATGTGCAACAGTTTAATTTAGGTCAGCGTACTCTTCTCGATTTACTGGACACTGAAAACGAGTTATTTGAAGCGCGTAAAGACTACCTACAAACTGAATATGACGAAATTGCAGCTCGCTACAGAGTGTTAAATGCTACTGGCAGTTTGCTTGACTCACTGAGAGTCACACGCCCTGAAGAATGGCGCGGTGAACGCTCGTATGAGGGAGGGGTTCAATAATGAAATACTTAATGATTCTACTCGCTATGTTGACCGCCACTGGCTGTGCAATGAACGATATTGTTGAGCTCAATAAACCAACAAAGCAAAACTTCGACTTAACAGATATGGACAAAGATGGTGTTATCACTGCACGTGAAAACTGTGCAGGAACGCTATTAGGCGCTGAAGTTGATAATTATGGTTGTGGTCAGGTTCACGATATCAATGAGACCCAAGAGCTAAACATCTTTTTTGCGAACAACTCTGAAGTCATTGAGTCGCAGTATTATGACCAAATAGAAAAAATCGCTAAGCTGATGAAAAAGTACCCGACGACAAAAGTGGTTATCGAAGGTCATACTAGCTTAAGAGGCAGTTATGAACTCAATTTAGCTTTGTCTCAAAAGCGTGCAAAATCAGTCATCGATGTACTCGAGAATACTTTTGGTATTAGCCCTGAGCGCATGTCAGCGGTTGGTTATAGTTTTGACAAACCAATTGATACCAGTGGCACACCTGAAGCAGAAGAGCGTAATAGACGTGTTATCTCGACAATATCTGGCGAAGATACAATGTCAAAGATGAGATGGAATATCTATACTGTTGACGATGAGAATGAATAATCGTTAAACAGGATATTGATCATTGAGTCGTAAAGACAAACATGTCACTGCATCGTTTTATAAAAGGGTCTGCCACAGTGTAATTGTGACATCGGCCCTTTTAGTTTCATGTTTGTTTGCGGCGCCAACTCAAGAGTTAAATCAGCAGCAAATTGTATCTGCATTAACGAAACGTTACGGCGACAGAGCGGCACTTCGCGCTAATGCATGGTTTAAAATTATTGATGATGCACAGCAATTAAGTGATATCGATAAATTGAAGAAGGTAAATCACTTTTTCAATTTATTTAGGTTTATCGACGACCAAACACTGTGGGGCGACTCAAACTACTGGGCATCCCCGATGGAGTTTATTGGTGTTAATGGCGGCGACTGTGAAGATTTTTCTATCGCAAAGTACTTTACCTTACTCCAGCTTGGCGTATCGGAAGACAAAATGCGGATCACCATGGTAAAAGCCACAACGTTAAACCAATACCACATGGTATTAGCTTATTACGAACAACCTAATTCAATACCACTGGTATTAGATAATTTAGACAAAACCATCAAACCTGCGACACAAAGAAGAGATCTTCTGCCTGTATACAGTTTTAATGGTAAACAATTATGGTTAAACAAAGAAAAAGGTCGAGGAGTGTTAGCTGGCTCATCATCACGCCTTGAAAAATGGACTGACCTTAAACTTAGATTAGGCGTAGACCGCTTACGCCGACCAAAACTCAACATGGAGTAGTGACAACATGACCCTGTTCAGGCAGATCTATGCGTTACTTTTTGCACTTTTCTTGTTAACTATTGCAAGTGTGGCCTACGTACAATTTTCAGAAACCCAAGGTTTTTTAACCAAACAGATGGAGTCTGATCTTAATAATGCCAGTAACTCTTTAGGATTAATGCTGACTCCGGTATTGGAGTCAGGCGATACTGCTGGCGCAGAGACTTTAGTCAATGTCATCTTTGAAGGCGGCTACTATCAGCAGATCAAACTAACCTGGCTTGTCGACGGTAAGCAACAGGTTTGGAATAATTCGGTAAGAGTGAGTAATGTACCGCAATGGTTTATCGACCTAAACCTGTTTAAGAGTATCAACAAACAAACGACAATTACCTCAGGCTGGCTGCAGCTTGCTACCTTAGAAATCGCGGCTCATCCAGGTTTTGGTTACCAAGAGTTATGGCGCATTATTACTGATATTGTCATTCTTTTTTCTATCTTATTTTTAATTGCCATTGTGTTTGCCAGAGTGGGATTAAGCTGGATTTTAAAACCATTAAACACCTTGTCTGTCCATGCAAAACAAATTTCAGATCGCCAGTTTGGCCCAGACATGCCAGCGCCCAAAACCAAAGAGCTCAAAGAACTGGTTAACGCATTTAATAGTATGTCTGCACAGCTGAAACAAGTTTTCAATTCACTTGACGAAGAAGTCTCAGCATTACGTAAGAAAAACCTCGTTGATCAGGTTTCAGGCCTTCCCAATCGACAATACATGGTGAGCCGCATTAACGGTTGGTTAAGCGAACCAAGTACCGGCGCGCTGTATTTAGTCAAAATGGACTGGCTAGAAGATGTACACAGTAAGTATGGCTTCCAAGTCCGTGATGAAACCATTCGTATCCTGTCAGAAAAATTACAATATCATCAAGATGAAATTGCTCAATCGGTCATCGCACGCATAGCCGCTTATGAATTTGCATTTTTGGTAGAAGACTGTGAACACGACCAGCTAACTAAGTACCTACAAAGCCTCATACGCACAGTAAACAAGGAAATATCGAAAGCAGGCTGCAAACCTAATGAGCAGTTTAATATCGGTGTAGCCGAACGTTTAGGGCAAATGACAGTATCCGATATGATGGCTCAAGCAGATAACGCGCTGCAACAATCTATCAAAGATGCCAAAGTCTTCCATTGGTTTGAAAATACCCAGCAGCAATTGTTTACTCGTGAAGAGTGGCGAACAAACTTAGGTTATGCGATTCAACATAAAAAGTTTGAGTTCCGCTGGCAGCCAATTCAACTAAACGCCAAAGATGAAGTCTGTCAGCGCGAATTATATTGTCAGTTACAAATCGCCAATACTACGCTTCATGCTGGCCAATTTATGCCTTATGTTGAACTATTGTCTCTGGGAACCATGCTCGATCGGTGTCTAATAGAGACAGTAAATGAACACAGATTACTTGAGCGTAACTACGAAAGAGTCGCCATTAACTTAACCAATCAAAGTATTAGCGATTTTGAGTTCCATGCATGGTTAAAGCAGTTTCTACGCGCGAATAAATATCCTGAACGTATTTGTTTTGAAATCCCAGAAGCTAGCGTATACAGCGATTTAGAAGCATGTGAAAACTTGTGTAAAGTCATTAGAGACAGTGGCGCGCACTTTGGTATCGATCACTTTGGTCGTCAATTTGGCTCAATGGCTTATTTACAAAGCTTAAGGCCGCATTACGTCAAACTCGATCAATCATTTGCTTATATTGAAGACAACCAGCATAACAGTGAATTATGCCGGGCATTAGTTAACGTCGCTAAAGGCTTAGACATCCAAGTCATTGTCACTGGTATTCAAGAGAAACAACAGCTCAGCCGCTTTACAGAGCTTAGGGTCGATGCCTACCAAGGCTTTATCTCGCCACCGGTTAATGTAAAGCTATAACGCCGAGCGACGGAACCTATCAACAAACCACTCTTCGGAGTGGTTTTTTTATGGCTTTGAATTCGTACTTGTATGAGTTTTTATAATAAAAAACAAACCTCGCACAAACTGTATCGTACTCTCCCATGAGCAGTAAGCAGTAAGCCAGGAGTGTTATGTCGCGATAGGGAAATAGGTATAAAAAGGAAAAGATTGGAATGAAAATCTGAAAACAAAAAAGCCACTCTAATGAGTGGCTTTTTTGTTAAATTGGTCGGTGATAGAGGATTCGAACCTCTGACCCTCTCGTCCCAAACGAGATGCGCTACCGGGCTGCGCTAATCACCGAAATTTATTTCAAACTTTTACTATAAACAAGTTAACTAACTCTTAACTCATTTTAACAATGTGGTCGGTGATAGAGGATTCGAACCTCTGACCCTCTCGTCCCAAACGAGATGCGCTACCGGGCTGCGCTAATCACCGAAAATAAAACATTGAATTGAATGGGGTGACTGATGGGGCTCGAACCCACGACAACCGGAATCACAATCCGGGACTCTACCAACTGAGCTACAATCACCACTGACTTTCAATTCTACTAACCAATTACGACATCACGTACTTGCCGAATGGTGCGCCCAGAAGGATTCGAACCTTCGGCCTTACCCTCCGGAGGGGTACGCTCTATCCAGCTGAGCTATGGGCGCTCGCCTTGGTTAGCGACGCATATAGTAGGGATAAAACACTCTCACGTCTAGCCCTGATTTACTTTTTTTAACTGACTGATTAAGTTTTGAGTCATTTACGCTAACTATTTGTGCTCTTTGACTCATTACTCATAATTATTAACTTTATACTTACATTTATTTCGCTTGGATCACATTTGTATTTATGGTAATTATAATGATTGTTCAAAAATATTTGTTCACATTATTAATAGGATAACACCTGCTCGGGATATGGATACCAAAATTAGTCACCCAACAACATCTCCGCGTGTCGAGCACCTACAAAAAAGGATTGCTCGTTTAAAGCGTTTGGCTAAAAAATATAAGCGTTCTGAAATTATTCAAAATGCACTGTTAGGTATTTCTAATATCGCAACCCAGGTGGCATCACTGGATGATTTCTATCAACGTGTCCATTTACATCTTCAACAACTCATCCCAGCAGAAAACTTTTTTATAGCCTCTAGAGATCTCAAAACAGGGTTAACCAGTTTACCCTTTTTTGCTGACCAGCAAGACTCGCATCCAACGGAGCTTTACCCAGATCAAGAAATATCCTCTTTACTCAATAGTGGATTGACAGGCTATGTACTGCGCAATGGTGAGCCATTGCTTTGCGACGATAATAAATTTAATGCATTAATCGCCTGTGGCGACATTAAAAGTTTAGGGTCACCTTGCCATCAATGGCTTGGCGTCCCCATTAGAAATCAAGATGTAGTCACCGGCGTGTTGGTGGTTCAGAGCTATAACGAAGATAACACCTACGGTGAATTAGAATTAGAATTAATGGGTTTTATTTGCCACCATATCTCAGGTGTGATGGAACGACTAGAACATCATGAACAACTCGAGCAAGCCATTACTGAACGAACCAAAGAGCTCAGTCAGGCTTACAACAAAGTCACCATTGAAGTTCAAGAACGCGTTAAAGCCGAAAAGCTGCAAAAAACCTTATTCGAAATCGCTGATTTATCTGCATCGAATGTGCCGCAACAAGACTTCTATCTTCGCCTGCACGCGATTATCAGCCAATTAATTCCAGCGCATAATTGTTTTATCTCATTAATTGATGATAACAACATGCTGTCGTTTCCATTTTATGTTTCGCAAATGACCGCCCAGTATCCAGCATCACGTCCCATGCAGGATGGCTTAACCGAATACATTTTACGCCATAAGTTACCGCGATTATTGTCGGCCAAAGACATTGCTAACATGGTCACAATGGGCGAAATTTATTCTAAATCGCCAGAGCTCAATAAAACTCAGAGAATGCACCAATGGATTGGTATTCCACTACTGATTAATGGCGATGTGGCAGGTGCATTAACCATTTACAGCCTAGATGATGAACACATCTATCAATCAAAAGATTTAGAACTACTGACTTTTGTTTCACAACATATTGCCAACGCCATCGAACGCAAACAAGCCGTAGAGTCGTTAAAAAGTAGTTACGAGCTGTTAGAAGATAAAGTGGTCGAGCGGACTCGCGCGTTGGCTGAACTCAACAATAATTTGCAGCAAGAAATACTTCAACGTCGCAAAATTGAAGATCAGCTGGTACACGATGCGCAGCACGACGGACTCACAGGTTTACCCAATCGCAGCTATTTAATGGAACGATTGTCTCAAGCATTAAAGCACTTACGTCGCCATGGCTTAGATCAGTTCGCACTGTTATTTATCGATTTAGACCGCTTTAAACTGATAAACGACTCATTTGGCCATTTAGAAGGTGATCGCTTCTTAATCGAAACGGCGCAGCGCATAAAATCATGCGTACGCGACAATGATACATTGGCCAGAATGGGCGGAGATGAGTTTGTTATTTTACTGGATGCCATTCATTCTACCGATGATGCCGTCGAAGTAAGCGATCGGATACTGCAAGCTTTATCGATGCCTTATACTTTAGCCAAACAAGAATTTATTTCTGGTGCCAGTATTGGTATCGCCTTTAGCGGCCGTAATAAGCTTGTCACCAGCGAATCGATACTACGCGATGCTGATGCTGCCATGTACCAAGCAAAAGCCAATGGTAAAGGTTGTTACGTTATTTTTGATGATCAGCTGAGTGCGCAGTCAAAGCTACAGCACGAACTTGAAATTGATTTTAAAAAAGCACTTGAACGGCAAGAGTTTGATATTCACTACGTGGAAGTCGTCGATTTTACTACTGGTGAAATTATTGCCATTGAACCACATGTTGAATGGCAACATCCTGAGCACGGCATCATTGAACACACTAAGATGAAACGTTTAGCGGCACAATATCAACTGACATTGAACTTAGACGGTTATATTTTTACTCACTTGAGCAATCAATATCAGTGGTTAAAACAGCAGTATCAACCAAATGTCACTCTGCACTTGTCAATTAGTAGCCAACATATTAAAAACAAGTTTGTCTTACGCAACCTCAAAAACACCATTAAAAACAGCAATATTGAACTCAGTAAACTCATGTTGTTTTTTAACGAAAAAGCCTTAGTTCAAGATACTGAAAACCACATCAATGGTTTCGACCTTATCTCTCAGTTAGGCGTTCAAATTGGTATTGATGGGTATGGTACAGGATACAGCTCATTAAGCTGCCTCAGTTTTTTGCCCATAAAAGCGTTGAAACTCGATAATGACATCAGTAAACACTTATTAAATGATAAACAATTACAATTAGTTAAAGCCTATCAACTCACAGCACAAACACTCGAGTTTGAAATGTACGCCACCACTGTCGACACGCAGCAACAAGTGCGGCAATTTTTAGAACTCGGCTATATGCGCGGCCAAGGTCGGGCTATTAGTAAATTATTTAACGAAAAAAAAAAGCCTTATAAGTCCTGCGCGTGATCGCTAAAATCCCGACTCGATACTCAAAAAGGCTTTGCTTTAATATTCTTTGATTTAAGATTGCTTTAGTTTGATATTGCTTTGATTTGAGATTACTTTTTAAACATATCACGTATGTTAGCAATATGACTCTTGCTGGTTTCAACCCGCTGTTGTTCTGTTTGTACTGGTTTGCGATTTTCCCAAATTAAATCATCTTGGGGTAACTCAAGTAAAAAGCGGCTCGGCTCGCAGCGCATAGTCTCACCAAATTGACGACGTTCACGGCATATCACAAACCACAACTCACGCTGCGCCCTTGTAATTCCTACATAAGCCAAGCGTCTTTCTTCATCGACGTTATCTTCATCAATACTCGATTGATGCGGTAAAATACGCTCTTCTACGCCCACCATAAACACAAACGGATACTCAAGCCCCTTCGATGCGTGCAAGGTCATTAACTGCACCTGATCGCCGCCCTCATCTTCACTATTACGCTCCATCATGTCGCGTAGCGTTAATCGGGTCACAACTTCGGGTAATGTCATGGCTTCATCAAGTTCGTCGCCCTCAAGCATTTCAGTCACCCAGCGATACAGCTCTGAGATATTCTTCATGCGCATCTCTGCCGCTTTCGCACTGGTGCTGGTTTCGTATAAATAATCTTCATAATTAATTTTACGAATAAGCTGCTTAATGGCTTCGACAGGCTCACCTCGAGTGGCAAGCTCACCCGTATCAACAATAAATTTGCCAAATTGATAAAGAGAGTTAACGGCTGCAGGCGCTAAATGATGATTAAGTTCCACATCAAAAATGGCTTCAAATAATGAAATATGCTTTTGGTTGGCAAAGTTACCCAATCGCTCCAGGGTTGCAGGACCAATACCGCGCTTAGGTAAGTTAACCACACGCAAGAATGCGTTATCGTCGTCAGGGTTCACCACCAGGCGCAGGTACGCCATAATGTCTTTAATTTCTGCCCGAGAGAAAAACGAGGTGCCACCACTCAGTTTATAAGGAATACGGTTAGTCATAAGCGCACGTTCTAATAAGCGCGACTGATGATTACCCCGATATAAAATGGCATAATCGCCAAATTGAGTACGGCCAACAAACTTATGACGAATAATTTCAGCGACAACACGTTCGGCTTCTTGCTCCTCGTTAGCGGCAATTAATACCCTAAGCGGTTCACCATAAGCAAGTTCACTAAAAAGCGCCTTGTCATAAACATGGGGATTGTTGGCAATCAATATATTAGCAGCGCGCAAAATACGTTGACTAGAACGATAATTTTGCTCCAACTTAATCAGTTTTAATTTCGGAAAGTCAGTGCCTAATAATACTAGGTTTTGTGGTTTGGCACCGCGCCACGAATAGATTGACTGATCGTCATCTCCCACCACGGTAAATCGGGCACGTTCGCCCACTAACAGTTTCACTAATTCATATTGACTGGTGTTAGTGTCTTGATACTCATCCACCAGCAAGTATTGAATCCGAGTTTGCCAGCGGGTACGGACTTCCTCGTTCATTCGCAGCAATAAGGTCGGGATTAAAATAAGATCGTCAAAATCGAGCGCGTTATAGGATTTCATATGTTGCGCATAACGTTGGTACAACATGGCAAACAATTGCCCTTGTTCATCCTTTGCCAAGCTGCGCGCTTGCTGAGGAATAATCAAACCACCTTTCCAATTTGAAATGGCCGAGGCAAGGGCTTTAATTAAATCTTTGTCTTCGTCTAACTCATCTTGAGTCAGCTCTTTTAATAAGGCGAAGGTGTCTTGGTCATCAAATAATGAAAAGCCTGCTTTTAAGCCAAGCACTTTATGCTCACGCTTAATGATCTCTAACCCCAAGGTATGGAAAGTCGAAATCCACAGTCCACGCGCTTCTTTACGGCCCATTGACTGCGCGACACGCTCTTTCATTTCACGGGCTGCTTTGTTAGTAAATGTCACCGCGGCAATATTACGCGCTTTGTAACCGCACTTTTCAACCAAGTAAGCGATTTTATTAATGATGACACGTGTTTTACCGCTGCCAGCACCCGCAAGCACTAAGCACGGACCCGAGACATAATGTACGGCTTCATTTTGCCCTGGATTGAGTTTCATTAATCACACTGCCTCACTAAACTAAACGAAGGCGGATCATAGCAGAATCAACTGATGACGGTTAACGAAAATCACACTTTGGTTTTGGAAATACGCTCACCTCGGTTACAATTAGCTCAATATATCAGTAGGGGATCATAATGATTAATCCAAAGAAAATTGAAGAGCTCGCAAAACAACTTAGCGACAACTTACCTAGCGGTGTTAAGCAATTTGCCGGTGAGTTTGAAGAACGCAGCAAACAGATATTGCAAAACCAACTGATGAAACTGGACGTGGTATCACGCGAAGAATTTGAAGTACAACAACATGTGTTACTTAAAACACGTGAAAAGCTTGAAGCATTGCAAGCACAAGTCAATGAATTAGAAAAGAAGTTTGCTGACTAACTGTTGCAATACCAAAGTATCGTACTGACTCTGTTGACCATAAAAAATGACGCTAATTAGCGTCATTTTTTATTTATACGTTAGCTTGCTTAAACTCGCTATTTATTTTTGAGCAAGAGACTCTTCTAAGGCGCGCAAACACAAAGCTACATTTTCGCGACGTGCGCCAAAGCCCATTAAGCCGATACGCCATGCTTTACCTGCTAATGCTCCTAAGCCGGCACCAATCTCAAGGTTATATTCTTCTAACAGATGTTTACGCACTGCTGCATCATCCACACCTTCGGGAATATACACCGCGTTCAATTGTGGCAATCTTGACGCTTCGTCTACCACAAATTTAAACCCAAGCTGGGTTAAACCATCACGCAATAACAGGTGCATTTTACGGTGCCTTGCCCAGGCATTTTCTAGCCCTTCATTGGCCAGTAAACGCAGTGACTCATGCAGCGCATAAAGTGCATTCACAGGTGCAGTGTGATGATAGCTGCGCTTAGCGCCACTGCTATTACCCCAATAACCCATCACTAAGGTTTGGTCCAAAAACCAGCTTTGCACTTGGGTGGTACGTGCTTTTAATTTAGCGACGGCTTTAGGTGAAAATGATACAGGTGATAAACCCGGCACACATGACAAACATTTTTGGCTGCCGGAATAAATAGCGTCAATGCCCCATTCATCCACCAGCAATTCAACGCCACCCAAAGAGGTGACCGCATCAACAATGCTAATACAATCGTGTAATTGCGCTAATGTGCACAAGGTTTTCGCATCAGACAATGCACCTGTTGAGGTTTCAGCATGGACAAAGGCTAAAAACTTCGCATCTGGATTTGCCACAAGTGCAGCTTCAACTTTGTCAGGACACACTGGCTCGCCCCATTCATTGTCGACCACAACGGCTACACCACCGACACGCTCAACATTTTGGCGCATGCGCTCACCAAACACGCCGTTGCGGCAAACAATGACTTTTTCACCGGGTTCAACCAAGTTAACAAAGCAGGTTTCCATGCCGGCACTACCAGGTGCTGATACGGCTAAGGTCATTTCGTTTTTGGTTTGAAAGGCATACTGAATAAGGCTTTTTAACTCATCCATCATACCGACAAAAAGCGGATCTAAGTGGCCAATAGTTGGTCTCGACTGTGCAGCAAGCACTTCAGGATACACATCAGATGGACCAGGTCCCATTAGGGTACGGCGCGGTGGCATAAAAGCTGGAATAGTTGGTACGGGTAACATCAATGTCTCCTTAAAATGAGGTCGTATATGCATGTGTAAAGCTACACGCATATGGAAAAATTTACCCTACATATAAGCAACCCGTCACAATCATATGATGTACTAATGACATCACACTTTGGCGGTGTGGGTTATTACCTACGAATATATTTTCGTTTTAGGCGCCCTGACAATATCACATTGAGGCTCTAAATCACCTCAATGTGATATTTATTTAGCGTTAAGCAACTGATTAGTGTTGTGTAATTTGTAACACATTTAGCTCTTAGCTCTATTTAAAAATAACTTGTAAGCCGGGCTGTGAGTTTCTTCTTGATAGACAAAGTCTAGGTCTGTTAAAAACTGTGCAAAAGCGGCATCATCTTTTGCTGGCACTTCAAAACCCGCCAACACGCGACCAAACGCCGCGCCATGATTACGATAATGGAATAAGCTGATATTCCACTTACTTTGCAGCGTGGTTAAAAACTTCAACAATGCTCCAGGATGCTCAGGAAATTCAAAACTAAATAAGCGCTCTTCTAACGGCTCAAGTGGATGCCCACCGACCATATAGCGAACATGTAATTTAGCGGTTTCATCTTGAGATAAATCTTGTACTTCAAAGCCTTCTAACTCGAGTTTAGCGATAATGTCAGCCAGCTCGGCTTGGCCACCGGTTAAACGAATACCGGCAAACACCACCGCCATATCGCGACTGCTAAACCGGTAGTTAAACTCGGTCATCGGGCGCTTTTCAAGTAGTTCACAAAAGCGTAAAAAGCTGCCGGGTTTTTCTGGCACTTTTACCGCTAATACCGCTTCTTTTTGCTCACCAAGTTCACAGCGCTCTGACACATAACGTAAACTGTGAAAGTTCACATTAGCCCCACTCAAAATGGCTGCGACCTTCTTCGGCGCGTCACTACTGTCGCCATGCAAACTCATATACTTTTTAAGGCCTGCAATTGACAATGCGCCAGCGGGTTCAGCTATCGCACGGGTATCTTCAAAAATATCTTTCACTGCGGCGCAAATTTCATCTGAAGTTACGGTTACGACTTCGTCGACATATTCACGTGCAAGCCTAAAAGGCTCTGTGCCAATACGTTTCACCGCGACACCGTCGGCAAATAAGCCCACTTGAGCTAACGTGACTGGCTCATCTGCTTCTAATGCCGCTTTTAAACACGCAGCATCTTCAGGCTCGACCCCAATAATTTTGACTTGTGGCATGACCGCTTTGTAATAGGCAGCAATCCCCGCAATTAACCCGCCACCGCCCACAGGCACAAATACCACTTCAATATCACGTTGTTGCTGCACCATCTCCAGAGCAATAGTGCCCTGACCGGCAATAACCGCTTCATCGTCAAACGGTGCGATATAGACGCGTCCTTCGGTGGCCGACAAGTTTTTAGCAAAATCGTTGGCCTGATCGAACGCCTGTCCATGCAATACAACATTGCCGCCCAAGCGACGTACGGCATCAATTTTGATGTCTGGTGTGGTACTTGGCATCACAATAACCGCATCTATCCCGCGACTGGCCGCCGACATCGCCACACCTTGAGCATGATTACCTGCAGATGCACACACTACGCCTCTATCGCATTCTTCTTGCGTGAGCGCAGCGATACGATTGTATGCACCGCGCAGTTTAAATGAATGTACTGGCTGCATGTCTTCACGTTTTAAATACACCTGACAACCAAAGCGAGCTGACAGTTTATTCATGCTCGACAGCGGCGTCACTTTCGCGACATCGTATACAGACGACAGCAAAATTTTCTGTAAGTAATAATGCGCTAGATCTAATTGAGTTTGAGATGCCAAAGCCAACATACTACCCCTCCAGTTTGGTACGATCGCGAACGGCACCTTTGTCTGCACTGGTCGCTAATAACGCATAGGCTTTTAAGGCTAATGACACATAACGTTCACGTGATACCGGTTTCCAACCCAGCGGGCCTTTTGCATCCATAGCTTGGCGACGACGCGCTAATTCCTCGTCGCTGACATTCAATTGAATTGCGCGCTTAGGGATGTCGATCGCAATTTGATCGCCGTTTTCAATAAGTGCAATTGTGCCACCTGATGCCGCCTCAGGTGAAACATGCCCAATAGACAAACCTGATGTACCACCAGAGAAACGACCGTCGGTGATCAATGCGCATTGAGTGCCTAAACCACGCGATTTAAGGTAAGTGGTGGGGTAAAGCATTTCTTGCATGCCTGGGCCGCCTTTAGGGCCTTCATAACGAATAACCACTACGTCACCAGCGACCACTTCACCACCTAAAATCCCCGCAACAGCATCATCTTGGCTTTCATACACTCGGGCGCTGCCCACAAAGGTTAAATTAGACTCATCAACACCTGCCGTTTTCACGATACAGCCGTCAACCGCAACGTTACCAGACAATACGGCTAAGCCGCCTTCTTGACTAAAGGCAAACTCACGTGAGCGAATACAGCCATTTTCACGGTCGTCATCCACGCTGTCCCAACGGCAATCTTGGCTAAAGGCTTTTTGGGTGGGAATACCGGCAGGGCCTGCGCTAAAGAAACGAATGACGGCAGGGTCGTTGGTTTGTTTGATATCGTACTTTGCTAACACTGATTTTAAATCGCCACCATTGTCTGCTGCGACATGCGGTACGTCGTTATGGATTAGCCCTGCACGATCTAACTCACCTAATATGCCCATTACGCCACCAGCACGGTGGACATCTTCCATATGGTATTTAGGCGTTGATGGTGCAACCTTACATAAATGAGGCACTAGGCGCGATATGCGATCAATATCTGCCATCGTAAAATCAATTTCTGCCTCTTGCGCGGCAGCCACTAAATGCAACACTGTATTAGATGAACCGCCCATGGCAACATCTAATACCATAGCGTTTTCGAATGATTTAAATGAAGCAATATTACGCGGCAATGCTGTTTCATCGTCGTGCTTGTAATAACGTTCAGCTAACTTCATAACCCGGCGACCTGCTTCTAAAAACAGTTCACGGCGATCCGCGTGTGTTGCTAACATTGAACCATTACCGGGTAATGATAATCCTAGCGCTTCTGTTAAACAGTTCATCGAGTTAGCGGTGAACATGCCAGAGCACGAACCACAAGTAGGGCAAGCACTTCGCTCAATCTGCTTACTGTCTTCATCACTCACATTGGTGTCTGCACCCGCTACCATGGCATCGACCAAATCAAGCTTAATGATTTGGTTCGACAGCTTGGTTTTACCCGCTTCCATTGGTCCGCCAGACACAAACACTACGGGAATATTTAACCGTAGCGCCGCCATTAACATGCCTGGAGTAATTTTGTCGCAGTTTGAAATACACACTAACGCATCGGCACAATGCGCATTCACCATATACTCAACGCTGTCGGCAATAAGCTCACGAGAAGGCAAACTGTAAAGCATGCCGCCGTGCCCCATCGCGATACCGTCATCGACAGCAATGGTGTTAAATTCTTTGGCGATGCCACCGACTTCTTCAATGGCGCTAGCCACTAGCGCGCCCATGTCTTTTAAATGCACATGTCCTGGAACGAATTGGGTAAATGAGTTGGCAATCGCAATAATTGGCTTACCAAAATCGGTTTCTTTTACGCCAGTGGCTCGCCATAGTGCACGGGCGCCTGCCATGTTGCGGCCTTCGGTACTGGTTGCTGAACGTAATTTTGGCATTGCAAATATCCTTGTGTAATGTGGTGCGCGTTACTTATTTAGTCACAAATAACGCTCAAAAATAATATATCGCGAAAGCTTAACTGTTAGCTGCTTGCCCAAGAGACACCGCTGGCATCACTTTGCAATGTGTTACATCAATGAGCTTATCTAGTTGATTGCTTAGCAGTTCAATGGCACGTTCGGCTTCAACCCATAAATCAATAGCCATACTCGCATCTTCATTGATGCTGACATGCATTTTGGTCACTTTAAATCCACGATGGCGAGTGACACGCAACACACGTTCTAGCACTTCTGGACGTTGTTGAACGGTTATTTCAAGATTATGCATCATGTTTGCTTCTCCATTTGATCCATCATGTCACTGTTACTGGCTCCGGGTGGAACTAATGGCCAAACGTTAAAGGCATCATCAATCGAGACGTGCAACATGTAAGGTCCACTGCTGTTAAGCATTTCATCTAACGCTTGCTCTACTTGATCAGCATGATTAATAGTGCGGCCAGGAATATCAAAAGCCGACGCCATTAACACAAAGTTGGGGTTATCAGATAAGTCCGTTTCGCTGTAGCGTTCTTCAAAAAACAACTGCTGCCATTGCTTGACCATGCCTAATTTTTGATTATCTATCAGTAAAATTTTAACCGGCAGCTTACGACGTTTAATGGTAGTCAATTCCTGGACATTCATCATAAATGAGCCATCACCGGATACTGTGACCACGGTAGCATCTGGGCGAGCCACTTGAGCGCCAATCGCTGCAGGTAAACCAAATCCCATAGTGCCAAGGCCAGCGCTAGACAAATGATCTTCAGGACGACGGAACCACATATGTTGTGCGACCCACATTTGATGTTGACCCACATCGCATGCAACCACACTGTCTTCGGGTAACTTATTCGCTAAGCGGCGCAACATCGCAGGTGCATAAATTAAATCGCCAGGATGTTGGTAATCCCATTGATGCTTACGCGACAGCTCTTCAACTTCGGCTTGCCACTGGCTAATGGCCATTTTGCCTTTTACCGCTTCGGTTAACGCGGGTAATACTTGACGAAGCTCAGCGGCGATAGCCACATCTGGCTGGCGTAATTTACCTATTTCAGCTGCATCGATATCAAGATGCAATACTTTGGCGTTACTGGCAAAGCTGGCTAAACGCCCGGTAACACGGTCATCAAAGCGCGCGCCAACCACAATGAGTAAATCACACTCTTGTACTGCTAAATTAGCGCCTTTGCCCCCGTGCATACCCAGCATGCCTAAATAACCTTTGGTTCCATGAGCAACACTGCCCAGGCCTTTTAAGGTCGCAACAGAAGGAATACCACTCACATCGATAAACTCACGTAAATGAGCAACGGCTCCTGCCATACCCACACCACCACCCACGTATAAGATTGGCTTACTCGCTTGGGTCAGTAACGCTGCTGCAGTGTCTAGTGCGGTTAATGTTGGAGTCAATTCGTCGGCAACACTTTGCAACGGAGTTTTGTATTCAAGCTCAGCAATTTGGATATCTTTTGGGATATCAACTAAAACAGGGCCGGGTCGGCCTTCTGCGGCAATTTCAAAAGCGCGGTATAACGTAGGGATTAACTCATTGATGTCGGTGACCATAAAACTGTGCTTGGTACACGACAAAGACATACCTAACACATCGATTTCTTGAAAAGCATCAGTACCAATGACGCTGGTCGAGACTTGACCCGTAATCGCCACCAGTGGAACAGAATCGAGCAAGGCATCAGCTAACGAAGTAATTAAGTTGGTCGCTCCAGGGCCAGATGTTGCGAAACACACTCCAGTTTTACCGCTTGCTCTTGCATAACCTACAGCGGCAAAAGCGGCGCCTTGTTCATGACGGCTAAGCAAGTGCTCTACAGGGCTGCCGTAGAGGGCATCATAAATGGGCATAATCGCCCCACCAGGATAACCAAACACTGTGGTAACACCATGTGCTGCTAATACTTTGATAACTGCATCCGCGCCGCGCATTTTCTGTCCTGCTTCCATATTTTCATCTCTACTTCGTCAATGATTATGCTTGCTCTACTGTGTCATTTTTTACTTAACCCTAACTCAGGTTACTTTGCCTAGAAACTAAAAAACCCCCGGTCCTTTCGGAGCGGGGGTTTTTGTTAACTGTTTGACTCTTAGGTCAGTCTAGTTGCCAAACGCCACCCCCGCTGTGACTTAATAATCACTACGGTAATAATCGCGAGAATGAGCATGGCTGCATGATTTAGCATTTTGTAGACTGTATCCTAAGTTTCTAATATTTTTTCGTTCGGTTATGTTCAATAAACGTTACGGTATATCTAACAAGTACCATAAAAGATTTACCAAGCACAACTAAAAAATCGTCTATGTAAAAAAATTCAGCTTCCCTGCCGAGACAATGCAAACAACAACAAAAACTTAACTCATGAGTTCGATTAAAAATAATCCGAGAACTCACTCTAACAATTTGTTTTTTCAGCGACCCAACCAATAGCATTGGGTCGTTTCGATTGATGCCTGTCCGACAACGGAGCTATATTTTTAGCTAAAAACACTGAACAGGTACAACATCAATTAAGTACGTAAGTACTTAGCCCGCTTCAACAATACGCTTCATGTCTGTCATGTAACCGCGCAATTCTGCACCGATATACTCAACATCTGTATGACGGATCTGCTCATTAACTTCAATTAGACGTTGGTTATCAACACCATTTGAGTCACTTGCCAATCCAGCGCCTAAATATTCAGAAGACATAGACTTAACGTAATCACGTAGCATTGGTACTGCAGCATGGTTGAATAAGTAACAACCGTATTCCGCTGTATCAGAGATAACCACGTTCATTTCGTATAAACGCTTACGTGCAATGGTATTCGCAATTAATGGCGTTTCGTGTAGCGACTCATAATAAGCCGACTCTTCAACAATCCCTGCGGCAACCATAGTATCAAAGGCTAATTCCACACCGGCTTTGATCATCGCCACTAAGAAAATACCTTTGTCGAAATACGTTTGCTCATCAATGTGTTCAGACGTTGTTGGCGCGTTTTCGAATGCGGTTTCGTTGGTTTCAGCTCTCCAACGTAGCAAGTTAGCGTCATCATTGGCCCAGTCTTCCATCATAGTGCGAGAAAACTCACCGCTGATGATGTCGTCCATGTGCTTTTCAAATAACGGCTTAAGGATGTCTTTTAACTCTTCAGCCATATCAAATGCTTTGATTTTAGCTGGGTTAGATAAGCGATCCATCATGTTGGTAATGCCGCCGTGCTTAAGCGCTTCGGTCACCGTTTCCCAACCTTGTTGAATAAGTTTACCGGCATAAGCAGGCTCAACACCGTCAGCAATCATTTTCTCGTAACCTAAGATGGCACCGGTTTGTAACATACCGCATAGGATTGTTTGCTCGCCCATTAAGTCAGACTTAACTTCAGCAACAAACGATGACATCAATACGCCGGCACGGTCGCCGCCAGTCGCACTAGCATACGCTTTAGCAATCGCTAAACCATCGCCTTTTGGATCGTTTTCTGGGTGAACAGCAATCAGTGTTGGCACACCAAATCCACGCTTATATTCTTCACGCACTTCTGTCGCTGGGCACTTTGGTGCAACCATAATGACAGTAATGTCTGAACGCACTTGCATACCTTCTTCAACAATGTTGAAACCATGTGAATATGCTAGCGTAGAACCTTGTTTCATTAACGGCATAACCGCATTAACAACATTGGTGTGCTGCTTGTCTGGCGTTAAGTTAAGCACGAGGTCAGCAGCAGGAACAAGCTCTTCAAATGTACCGACTTTAAACCCGTTATCGGTCGCTTTTTGCCAAGAGGCACGCTTTTCAGTAATGGCTTGTGGGCGTAGGGCAAAAGAAATGTTTAGGCCCGAGTCACGCATATTCAACCCCTGGTTAAGGCCTTGTGCACCACAACCTAAAATCACGATGTTCCAATCTTTAATGTATTGGCAACCGTCACTGAATTCAGTGCGATCCATAAAGCGGCATTGTGCTAATTGAGCTAGTTGTTGACGTAAATTCAGAGAGTTAAAATAGTTAGCCATCTGATACCACCTTTAAAATTTTGATATTTGGGACGCAAACTGCGTTTGATGCATACTCAAACTTTGCGATTGAATTGACTATAGCCTATCCATCTCATTGCTTAAAATGATATATTCGGCATGTGATGTTGCACAAAATGCAACGTTGCTATTGTGATTAAATAATCTCTGTTTACGGAAGCTCTATTTATGGACATTCGCTCTCTTAACTTATACTTACATCTGTGTGATAGCCTGCATTTTGCTAAAACAGCAGAGCAATCACATGTGAGCCCATCGACGCTGAGCCGTGCATTACAGCGCTTAGAAGATGAAGTTGGCAGTAAATTATTTGAACGTGACAATCGTAGCGTCACCATTACCCATGCGGGTTTAGAATTTAAGCGCTTTGCAGAACAAACATTAGCAGAATGGAGCCAACTGCGAAGCCGTATTGACCCTAATCAGCAGTTTTTACGCGGCAATCTCAACTTATATTGCTCGGTGACCGCAGCTTACAGTCACCTACCCGCGTTGCTAGACCGATTTAGACGCGATCATCCCCATGTCGATATTAAGCTCACCACTGGCGATCCTGCCAATGCGGTAACTCAAATTCAAAAAAATCGCGCGGATATCGCCATTATCGCCTTACCTGAAGTGTTCCCCGATACTTTACATTTTACCCCTATCGACAAGGTACCAATCTCAGTCATCGCGCCAACCATGCATTGCCAAGTACAACAATGGGTATCTCAGGGAACTATCGACTGGGCAAAGTTGCCCTATATCGTGCCAGACCATGGTCCGGGCAGAAAACGTATTGATCAATGGTTTAAACAAATGGGGATTAAACCCAACATCTATGCACAAGTGTCTGGCCAGGAAGCCATCGTGTCTATGGTTGCATTAGGTTGTGGAGTGGGTATTAGCCCGGATGCCGTGATCCATAACAGCCCGGTTCGCGAGCGGATACAAACATTAACGTCACCGGTTGATATTCCCGCCTTTGAATTAGGTTGTTGCTGCAAAGAAAAACGCACCAATGATCCCATCATTAGTGCGTTTCTTGAGATCATTTGATGCGACTTTTTTATCAGCGTACCACTTTTAACAAAACCTATGGCATGGGTGGTGCATCGATTTCTAAACGGGTCACCAATAGTTGGTCGACTTTATATGAGTCAATGTCGACCACCTCAAACTTATAACCGGCATAGTTAACAAAATCGGTGCGCTTAGGTATTTTACGCAGCATGTACATCATAAAACCGGCAATGGTCTCGTAGTTTTGGTTTTGTGGAAACACTTCAATATTAAATGCACGCATCACATCGGTAATCGGCGTTACGCCATCGACTAGCCAAGAATTACCATCGCGGGCCACAATTTGCTCTTCGCTTTCATGTAAAGACCAGGCTCCCATTACCGCACTTTGTAAATCGTTGGTGGTCACAATCCCGACCACTAACGCGTATTCGTTCATGACCACAGCAAAATCAGCACGGCTATTTTTAAAATATTCCATCGATTCCGACAAGGTTAACGTATCAGGAATAATTAAACAGTTGTGCACCAATGTGCTGCCTTTAAGGGTAATGTTTTCGCCATTAATGACTCGAATTAATAACTCTTTTGCGTCAACAAACCCTTTAATCATGTCTAACTGACCATCACACACTAAAAATTTATTGTGCGGGTTTTTAGCAATTTTTTGTTTAATGTCTTCTTCTGTGTCTTGCAATAAAAAGTACACTAGACTTTCGCGCGCTGTCATTGCAGAGGTCACCGACACAGACTGCATTTCAAACACGTTTTCCATCATTTGTTGCTCGCCTTTATCCATCATGCCAGCTTCAGTGCCCGCGCTCATCATGGCGTATATATCATCGTGGGTAATCTGGTCATTACGCGCGGTAGGCACTTGCAACAGCTTAAAAATCGCATTTGCTAAACCGTTAAAAATCCACACAAACGGTTTTAGTACCGTAATACAAAATACAATTGGCATCACAAACGTTACTGCCACTTGCTCTGGGATCACCATCGCAATACGCTTTGGCATTAGGTCAGCAAATAAAATAAATAGTGATGTGACGGTGATAAAAGAACAGGCAAAGCTCAATTGTAAGCCCCACTCGTCACCTAATATGGGGATTAACAATTGCTCGAAGTACGGACGAAATGCCGACTCACCGACAATACCACCCATAATGGCAACGGCGTTTAAGCCAATTTGCACCACGGTAAAAAAGCTCCCAGGATGAGCTTGTAACTTAAGCACCTTTTTGGCCCGTACATCGCCTTCATCCGCCATGGTTTGCAAGCGTATTTTACGTGATGCAGCCAAGGCTATTTCGGACATCGAAAAAAAACAACTTATGCCGATTAGGCACAATATAATCAAGAAACTATCAGTAATAGTCATACATTCTCTTTAGCTTAGGCCGCTGAGCACTAAGTCATAATGGGGTAGCGATTTTCGCTAATAAAGCAGTTAACTTTGTTGAATAACAAAGGGACAAAAATTCGGTTTGGGCCAATATTGAGATGATGTCATGACGTTAATACCAAGAGGACAACATCGAGGATTTCTATCAAGGTTAAGGTCACCATCATTCGCTATTCTCGCTAAGGTAAAATAGCTGTTTATGGGAAAAATGAGCGATTCTGTTGGCTTTTTATCATCGTATCACGGTCGTGTTAAGTTCCCGTTTAATAGCGCGCGTATTCTACTCAAAAGCCAACAAGATAACCAAGGTTTAGTTAACATAATTGATTATATTTTGTCTCATTATACCGACTAACTCACCATAAAATCAGCAAAAACAGCCAGCGCTGCTAGACTGTACTCACCCCTTCATTTGTATATTATTCAAACAAAAGGATTTGTTCATGGCGATAGCCTGTGTATTTACCCGAGCAAGTTGTGGTGTTGAAGCACCTAAAGTCACCGTAGAAGTTCATTTAAGTAATGGTTTACCTGCATTTAACCTAGTTGGCTTACCTGAAGCTTCAGTCAAAGAAGCCAAAGAGCGGGTAAGAAGTGCCTTGATCAATGCCGGATTCGAATTTCCTCAGCGGCGCATTACCGTTAATCTCGCACCAGCAGACTTACCCAAGCAAGGCGGCCGCTATGACTTACCTATCGCTATTGGTATTTTAGCCGCGTCAAACCAAGTCCCAGCCAAAGCACTACAACAATGTGAATTTGTGGGTGAACTTGCATTGTCAGGGCAAATTCGTTCTTGTACCGGCTTACTGCCAGCCATTATTGCTGCGCGCAACGATCAGCATCATTTTTTTATGCCTATCGATAATCGTCACGAAGCTGAATTAGTGGGGTATCACCAAAGTTATTTTGTCGCCCATTTACAAAATTTAGCTGCGTTTTTACATGGCCAAGCACAACTGCCTTTACTCGACACCCAGCCAGAATGGATTGAAGAACTTCAGCCAACAGACAATTCATTATGCATGAGTGATGTCATTGGCCAATATCAAGCTAAACAAGGACTAGAAATTGCCGCAGCTGGAAATCACAACCTACTTTTTCTTGGACCACCAGGTACCGGAAAAAGCATGCTCGCCAACAGAATTATACCATTATTACCACCGCTCACATACGATGAAGCTATCGAAGTGGCGGCCATTCATTCAGTTGCTGGCTTACACGTCAAACCGCAAAACTTCCTTAACCGCCCTTTTCGTTCACCACACCATACTTGCTCGTCAATCGCGTTAATAGGTGGTGGCAGCCACCCAAAACCTGGGGAGATATCGTTGGCTCATCGAGGGATATTGTTTTTAGATGAAATTGCCGAGTTTCCTCGTAAGGTCCTCGACTGTTTGCGCGAGCCATTAGAAACTGGCCAAGTGGAAATCTCACGAGCGGCCGCAAAGCTCACTTTTTCAAGCCGTTTTCAACTCATCGCCGCCATGAATCCTAGTCCCTGTGGTGATACCGAACGTTCCCGTTCAACCCCAGATCAAATTCAGCGCTATTTATCGCGTCTGTCTGGGCCATTTTTAGACCGATTTGATTTAACCGTCGATGTACCTAAGCTGCCCTCTGGCACCCTAACAAAAAAGCATCAACCGGGTGAAACTAGCGTTGAAATAGCTAAGCGTGTTAAGCAAGCACGTGAAAAACAACTGGCTCGAGCTGGAGTACTCAATAGTGAGTTAACCCCAAAACAGCTCAAGCAAGACAGCCAAATTAGCCAGCAAGATTTAGAGTTTTTAGAGCAAAGCGTAGTGAGTTTAGGCTTGTCTGTTCGCAGTTTTCATCGCATTCAGCGAGTGTCGCGCACCATTGCCGACTTACAACAATCGATCACCATCGAGCGTAGTCACATCGCTCAAGCCCTTGGTTACCGAGCAATGGATCGCCTACTTGCAAAGTTGAACCAGCAATAAAGTCCATTTTTAACGGTTGTATTTATTGAGCAATCCAGCGACTACGAGTAACATAGCTCTCCGTTTAATAGGAGAGACAAATGTCGTTGTTTTCAAAAATCAAAGGCTGCATAGCATTCATATGCTATTTACTGAATACCATTTTTTGGACTATTCCCATTTTAGTGTTTAGTGTTTTTAAGCTTATCCCGATTGGCATTTTTCAAAAAAGCTGTAGCTACATTCTTGATAACTGTGCAACAGCATGGATCAGCGTCAACACCGTAGTCGAAGCTATTTTTCACCCAATGCGCATTCACGTTTCTGGCGATCAGCAGTTTTCAGAACAAGAATGGTACATGGTCATCGCTAACCATCAGTCTTGGGTCGACATCCTAATTTTGCAGCGCGTGTTTAACCGTAAAATTCCTTTTTTAAAGTTTTTCCTTAAACAAGAATTGATTTATGTCCCTATTCTTGGTTTAGCTTGGTGGGCATTAGACTTTCCATTTATGCGCCGTTATAGCTCAGCCCAACTGCGTAAAAACCCAAAGCTTAAAGGTAAAGATATTGAAATTACCCGCAAAGCATGTGAAAAGTTTAAAACCAAGCCAGTCAGTATTATGAATTTTGTTGAAGGCACTCGCTTCACTCAGGCCAAGCATGACAAACAACAATCCACTTTTAAGCATCTGTTAAAACCTAAAGCAGGCGGTATGGCATTCGCACTCTCTGCAATGGGCGAACACATTAATAAACTCGTCGATGTCACTATTTATTATCCCGACCAGGTCCCCAGCTACTGGCAGTATATTTGTGGTGCGCTCAATGAAGTCCACGTGCATGTTAGTATTAGCGATATTCCGCAAAGTATGCGCGGCGACTACCTTAAAGATCGTGAGTTCAAAATTGATTTTCAAGAACAACTTAATCAAATTTGGGTCAATAAAGACCAGCAACTGCAAAAGCTTGCTGACGAACCAAAGCAAAAGGCATAACTATACATGTTGACGTTTTTACCTGGTCCTGTGCTGTTTATTCTCAGCCTCACGTTGTTAATTATTAACACCTGCTTATGGAGCTCACTGTTAACTGTGGGCGGTATTATTAAGTTGTTACTGCCCTTTAAGGCTGTACGCAGAGTGCTAACCAAAATAATGAACCGTTTTATGTGGGCCTGGGCGACGTGTAACGGCGGAATTTTATATTTGATATCAAACATAGAGTGGGACATTTCAGGCCTTGAAAAACTCGACCCTAATGGCTGGTATTTAATTATTAGTAATCATGTCAGTGGGTTTGATATTGCGGCTCAAACCTATGTGCTGCGTAATCACATCCCTATGTTGAAGTTTTTTCTCAAAAAAGAACTCTTGTATGTGCCGATTATGGGCTTAGGATGTTGGGCGCTCGACATGCCGTTTATGGACCGTACCAGTCCAGCTAAACTCAAGAAAAACCCCAAATTAAGAGGCAAGGATCTTGAAACCACTCGTAAGGCATGCGAGCGCTTTAAAGATTCACCCACCTCTATTATTAATTATGCTGAAGGTAGCCGCTTTACCGAAGAAAAGCGCGTACGCCAAAACTCTCCTTACCGACATTTATTGCGCCCTAAGGCCAGCGGTATCGCATTTACCTTGTCAGCTATGGGTGAGCAATTTACTAATTTACTCAACATCACGCTGGTTTACCCTGACACACCAGAAAAAGTATTAAGCAATGTGATGCATGGCCGAACTAAAAAAGTGATCATGCACGTTGAAGTATTGCCTGCCCCTCATGTAGATTCAAATGACTATTTTGCTAATGCAGATACCCGAGTCACTTTCCAGCGTTGGTTAAATCAGTTGTGGCTCGAAAAGGATCAACTGATTGATGATGAGATCCAACGTCATCAACAAAAGTAACCAACCCAATAGACTCGCGCGTTTTTACACGGCAAAGAGGCATAAGACTATTAGCTTTTAGCCATATTCATTAATCTAATTGCATGCTCCATTTAAGTAAAAGCTTAGTCACTGAAAATTCGAGGCTTAATAAGTATTTTCCTGTTAAGCTAAGTAGGCCATTTTTACGCCATATTGCTAACATAACTTATATAGGTGAGATTTGAATTTTCGCGCATTCACGCATTTAACATACTGGATAATGCTACTTACACTGATATTTTCAGTGCCTGTTTCTGCGCAACAAGATAATGCCTACGAAGGTCTCGCCGAAGTTAAGTTTGAACACTTCGACACTGATGGCAAACTCAACCAAAATTCAATAACACGCCTGTTTATGGACAGTGCCGGCATGATGTGGATTGGCACGCAAGACGGCTTACACAGCTATAACGGCGTCGATTTTGAGCTGTATCTCAAACAAGCTGACAATAACAAAAGCATTTCTGGCAATTTTATTACCGATATTTTGCAATCGCCTGACGGTGATTTGTGGGTCAGTACATTTGATAATGGACTCAATCGCTTTAATTTACACACTGGCGAGTTTCAGCAATTTAAGCAGGAACAAGGCTTAGGCGAACTGCAAATAACCAAATTAGCGGTTATTGGCGACACATTATGGATTGGTACACGTGCTGGCTTGTATTTATTGTCGCTAAAAACTGAAAAAATCATTCCGGTTAGCTTGGGCAATAATATCACCCCAGATATCGTCAGCCTTGCAAACGTTGATAACAAATACATTGTGGTTGGCACTCAAGCCAATGGCACGTTTGCTGTAGACAGCAACACCATTATTCGCCTTGATATCCCGACTTCAATGGTCGTTAACCAAATCCATTCAAGTTCTATTTATTCCGTTTGGTTGGCTATCGACAATCAAATCTGGCGCTACAATCTCGATACCCACCAAAAAGATTTAATATGGTCGCGCGACAACAGTTACGGTGACAACCGCAAAATTACAGACTTTATCGTTGTTAATGCCAACCAAATCTTTGCTATTGGCAATAATACGGGGCTTTTTCAACTCGACTTTAAAGATGGCCAGTGGCACAGCACGATATATAAGCACAATTCGCAAGCCCTAAACACCATCAGCGCCAATACGTTACAAACGCTATTACTCGATTCGAGCGGTACTCTTTGGATAGGCAGCGGTTACTCCGGTATCGATAAGCTCAACCTAAGCCATCAATATTTTACCCATTATTACGACTACCAAACCGACTCACCCGGCATGGCCAATATGGTGCGCAGTATTTTTCGTGATAAACAACAACGTCTATGGATTGGCACAGATGGCGCGGGAGTAAAATATCTCACCTCGCAAGATAATCAATATCATTATATTAATCATTTATTTGCAGAAGCTTTATCGATACCTACAGAACAATTATCATTGATAGTACATGACATTGCTCAAGATAAGCAGGATGTTTTATGGTTTGCGACCAACCTTGGTTTATTTACCCTGGACAGCAACAACACTCTCGTACAAGTTCAGCCTGCAAATGAGCAGTTTCGTGCCGATACCAAATTTCGTAGCTTAGCCTTTGACGATAAAGACCGCTTATGGATAGCAAGCTCGCTAGGCTTATATTTTATCTCTGAACATACCCATCGGATGATGGCCTATAATTTTGGCTTTCAGGCCGACTTTTCACCGTTTAAATATCAAATCATTAAACTGCATTTTAGCCAAGGCGACTTATGGTTAGGTACCATGGGGGGCGTTGTCCGGTTATCACCTGAAGAGCAAAAACTAGAATTTTTAAGGCATGATCCAGAGAATATTTATAGCCTCAGTGATAATCGTGTCAGAGATTTTTTATTAACCGACAACGGGGATTTTTGGATCGCTACACATGGTGGTATCGACAAGCTGACCATCGAATACGGTAGCTTTAAATTTGAGCGCATGGACGTCAATGCCGATCACAGCAGTAATACTGTTTATGCCATGTTAGAAGACGAAAAACATGACATATGGTTAAGCACTAACTCCGGTATTTCGCGCTTTACCCCAAGTAACAATAGCTTTATTTCGTATAATAAATTTGAAGGCTTACAGGCCAATGAGTTTAATGGTGCCTCCAAATTTAAAGATACTAACGGCACATTATGGTTTGGTGGTATTCATGGTCTCAACCAGTTTAACCCCAGCACAATTCCAAATTACAGAGCTGAAAACAAGCTAGCACTCACCAAATACACCATTGGTGAAACTCAATATCCAGTCCGCGATTTAAGCCATGCGCCAGATATTGTAATGCCATTTGAAAAGCAACTCATCAGCTTTGAAATTGGTTCGCTTAACTTTAGTTATCCAGGACTTAGCCGTTTTAGTTATAAACTCGACGGCTTTGACACTGATTGGCGAACATTGTCTCAAGGCAATCAAATTTCTTATACCAACCTCTCACCGGGCGAATATACGCTGATCGTTCGTCACGCACTGGGAACAAACCAATACAGTCAATACACCCTCAATGTCCGTGTATCAGTGGTCCCGCCAATTTATATGACTCATATGGCTTACGCAGCTTACGTGACCATTGGCTTACTACTCATTATTTGGATTGTTGCTGCAAGACGTAAAAAGCACACTAAACAGCGTGAATTTGATAGCAGTATTCGGGCCTCTGAAGAGCGACTTAAATTAGCACTTTGGGCCTCAGGCGACGGCATGTGGGACTGGAATATTAAAGACGATAAAGTGTATCGGACCAATATGGTCGAACCGATGAATTTTTCGTTAAAAGATCAGTTACTGATTAAAAGCATTCACCCAGAAGATCGTCCCCGTGTACAAAAACTATTAAACGAACACCTTAATGGCGAAAGTGAATTCTTTGAAGCTGAATATCGCGTAGAAACGCAACCAGGAACATGGGCTTGGCTATTAGACAGAGGCCAAATTGTAGAACGTGATATTAATAATGTGCCCCTCAGAATGGCCGGTACCCACAAAGACATTACCAGCCGTAAGCTGACCGAAAACGAACTCAAACTGTCATCGCAAGTATTATTTAGCATGAACGAAGCCGTTGTCGTTGGCGAGTTAGACTATCAAGTCCGTTCGGTAAACCCGGCCTTTAGTCGTATAACCGGCTTTAAACATCGCGATGTTGTCGGTAAACACTTTTTGTTTTTAACCATGGGTAAACAATCGCGTGAGTTTTATAACTCAGTAGAAACCCAACTATTAAGACACAAGCACTGGGCTGGCGAAATTAACATAAGAACCCGCGACCGTCGTGGCATTCTTGCCTGGTTAGAGATCAATCAAGTTATCGATAATAAAGGTGAAACAAGCCACTTTGTTGCGGTATTTACCGACATTACTGCGCGCAAAAAAGCAGAAGAAGATCTTCGCGTACTGGCGAACTTTGATCCATTAACAGGCTTACCTAACCGCACGTTATTTCAAGACAGATTAAACCAAGCAGTCACTAAAGCGCATCGCGCCGAAAGCATGGTCGCATTACTATTTTTAGACCTTGACCGCTTTAAACACATTAATGATTCAATGGGTCATCATGTGGGCGACTTACTGCTTAAAGCGGTTGCACACCGCTTACAAAATGCAGTGCGTGACGGCGATACCGTCGCCCGTTTAGGTGGCGATGAATTTACCATTATTTTAGAGGGTGTTGCTAAAACCAAAGCGGCGACCATTATTGCCGAAAAAGTATTACACGCATTCCAAACCCCCTTTTTATTGGATGATAAAGTCCTAACTATTTCACCCTCAATTGGAATTAGTTTGTATCCTGAAGATGCAGAGGACACGACATCATTAATTAAGTATGCCGATACCGCCATGTACCATGCCAAGTCATTAGGCCGCAATAATTTCCAGTTCTATACCAAAGAGCTCAATCAATACGCGACACGTCATGTTCAATTAGAAGCGGGCTTGAAAAAAGCCCTACAAGAAAACGAGTTTTACTTAGTCTATCAACCTAAATATGACGTTAAAACCGAACGAATTATTGGATTAGAAGCATTATTACGCTGGGAAAGCCCTGAGCTTGGCTCTATTTCACCTGTAGAATTTATTCCATTAGCTGAAGAGACAGGTTTAATTAACCCCATCGGCAACTGGGCCATAAACCAAGCCTGTGGCCAACTGGCATTGTGGCATCAACAAGGTTTTGAGCATATCTCGGTGGCCGTCAACTTATCAGCAAGACAGCTAAAAGCCGACATTATTTCAATCATTGAAGTAGCCCTTGCCGTCTCAGGATTAGCAGCCGAAGCATTAGAGCTTGAACTGACTGAGTCGATGATTATGGGTAATCCACAAGATTCTGTGGCGGTATTATCGAAACTCAAAGCATTAGGCTTAACCATTGCCATTGATGACTTTGGTACTGGTTATTCAAGCTTGAGTTATTTGAAACGCTTTCCGATTGATACTTTAAAAATCGATCGTGAGTTTGTCCGTGATATCACTGAAGACCCAGATGATGCCGCGATCACCAGCGCGATTATTACCTTAGCCCACAGTCTTGAACTGAAAGTGGTGGCTGAGGGTGTAGAAACCCAAGAACAGCTTGAGTTTTTACGCAATGGCGGTTGTGACCAAGTACAAGGGTTCCTCCTCAGTAAACCACTTACTGCAAGCGATTGTTTAGCGCTGCTGACCAAAGATAAACAGCTTTAAGCAGACAAAATAAAAGCTCCCTAGGGAGCTTTTATTTTGTCTGCAGCTTTGCTTAAACTAAGGGGCAACACGCTCTACACGTTTAACCCAGCCTTGTGGTGCAGCTAAATGGCCTTTTTGTAACTCAGTAAACAGCTTATAAATACGCTTAATATTTGGGCCAACCTTACCGTCGCCAACAGTCACGATGCGACCATCTTCGAAGATATATGAGCTAACAGGTGATACAACAGCAGCAGTACCAAAACCACCCGCTTCAATAATTTCACCCGCTTCAATATCAGCAATAAACTTATCTAACATCACCGTTTCTTGCCTGATTTCACAACCCAACATATCTCCAAGTTCCATAATGGACTGCGAGGTAATTGATTTTAAAATGGTGTCTGTGAAGGTAGGAATAATCACAGTGCCATCTTTTAAAATATGGAAGTGGTTCATTGCACCCGCTTCTTCAATTTGGGTGTTGGTTGAATCTAAATACAATACTTGCGATGCACCATGTTCTGCCGCGGCTTTACCAGCACGAAGAGAAGCAGCATAGTTACCAGATGCTTTCGAAGCCCCTGTTCCACCAGACACTGCACGGTGATACTTAGTGCTTATTAATAAACGAATGCCATTATTAACACCCGACGCATAGTAAGCACCAGACGGGCTCAGCATGACACAAAAAGTATACTGCTGGCTTGGGCTCACAGATAAACGGTCTTCGGTTGCAAAAATAAACGGGCGAATATATAAGCATGCGCCTTCTTGCTGCGGGAACCACAAACGGTCAGCGTCAATAAGTGCATTAATCGCCTTAACCTGCATCGCTTCATCTATATTGGGAATACACACAATATCGGCAGAACGGTTCATGCGCTCAGCATTTTTATTTAAACGGAAAGTATAAATCTCACCGTCTTCGTGCATAAAGGCTTTCGCGCCTTCAAAAATAGATTGCCCATAATGCAACGACATTGCACCAGGTGCCATCTCAAACGGCCCATAAGGGACAATGCGCGGATCGCACCATTGACCATCACGATAATCCATTAGAAACATGTGGTCAGTTCGAAGCTTGCCAAAACCGACATCACCTTCTGGCTTAAACGGTTCTGTGCGGCGCTCTGACGCTGATTTTAAATTATATTTTATGTCCATTGCATACCACCTTAAAAACTGAGCTTGCAGACTATGGAGGCTAGAGATTAATGTCAAGTCACAGCCCTAGATCCTAAATCAAAATACGTCAATTGAACGTAACAAGCATCAATATATTTATTCATATTGCAACAGACAAACTGTCAGTGCATCAGTCTATTCTATCTATTTAACCTGAACTAGGGATAAGCGATGGAAACAAAATGCTTAATATCAAAGTATCCCGAGTTAAGGTTCTTGACATTAACTTATCGGTTTATTTTACGATAGCGGCAACAATAGACACTTCGACTAAATATTCTGGTTCTGCAATAGCGGCTTGTACACAAGCTCTCGCTGGCGCATGACCTGTTGGCACCCATTTGTCCCACACCAAGTTCATCGCATCGTAATCAGCCATGTCTTTGAGGTAAAGGGTGGCAGATAAAATATTTTCACGACGACTTCCCGCTTGCAATAATAACCCATCGACCTCTTCGAGCATGGTGATAGTTTGCGTGGTAATGTCGCTATATTTATCTTTAGCGACTTGGCCACACAAATAAACAGTATTGTTATGAATAACAATACTGCTCATCCGCGTACCCACATCCAATCTGGTAATTGTCATAAAATGCGCTTTTAATGTCTAAGTGAGTCGATGAAAATAGCGCGATCTTAGATAAAGTACAATATCGACTGATTTATTGAACATATTTTAGCCACTTAGTTTTAAAGGCTATTCCTATAGGCCTTGTCACTGCTAGAATCGGGGTTCCATCCAGAAACGTATAGGACTCCCCATGAGCCTTGAATTATTGTCCCAACTGGAAACCAAAATCCAGGCAACTCTTGAAAATATCGAGCTATTAAAAATGGAGCTTGATGAAGAGAAGCAAAAGAACCAAGCATTAGTGCAACAGCAAGAAGAATTGACACAAAAAAACCAACAATTGCAGCAAGACCTCAACTCTTGGAGCGATAAGGTCAACGGCCTTGTTGGTTTATTGAATAACGAAATGTAAGCGAGTCTTTTTAAACTGATTGCTGCGGCGTAGATTGCGCCTCAATCAGGGCATTTAATTCGCTGATCGCCTGCCTCACTTTTGGCAGGCTTTTTTTTGTTTGCAAAAAACGTCCTTTTTCAAACTCGAGTAAACCTAAATCTTTTACCCAAATCACGCCACTCAGAAAGATCCTAGCATGCTTAACAATTAACTTGGGCGCATAAACAGGGAACGTTCTCATAGTGTCTCCTCCTAGAGCAAATACACATAATACGTTGTCATTAACCGACATTAGGGCTAAACAGCCCTGCGGCATAGTGAGATTAGCGTGCGATACAATGAACCCGTTTGGCTGTAGTTGTATCGCACTAAAACGGACTGTTATCTCTTAACTGCTGAATAAATAGACAGCATTGATGCCAGTCAGAAGGTTGGACAACACGTTTTAATAAGAGTTTCATTAACATTACGTTTTCAAATAGTCTGACAAATCACACGATAATGGTTGCGACAATATAATGCCACTTGCCAATATTTTGACGCCATGCTAATATCCTTGACGTTACTCAGGGTAAAAAAGAGTCATTTGACTCATCACCGTATTGTCTTTTATAGATATACGGTTTTTTTTTGCCTGTAATCCCCCAGTTATTGTCATGCTATCCAATCTGTAGACAACAAAAAAGGAGCCTAAGCTCCTCTTCGCATACCGCACTTCAGCTCAATCATAGCGCTAAAGTCGCCATGATTTAATTTACTTTTTATTCATCGTTGATAAATAAAATGCAATATCAATAAGCTCGTCATAAGACTTGATAGAGCTTGTTTCTACACGGTATTTACCATTAACAACCAGCGTTGGCACACCAGAAATTTTTGAATTTTCAGTATCACGTTTCATTTTTGACATCTGAGCATTCACCATAAATGAACTTGCTGCTGCATCATAGGCTTTAGCATCTACGCCATTGGCAATAAATAACGCTCTGATGTCATCCGCACGGGTAAACTGCTGACGCTTATCATGGATAGCACTAAATAATGCAGGTTCAATTTTTTCTTCAACATTTAACTGCTTCGCAACCGCAAAGGCGCGTGACATTTCTACGCCCATTTCACGGCCAATGAAATCAACGTGAGACTGGTTAAACGCCACGCCTTCAGGCAAGTTAGCTTCAATCTTTGGCACAACCGTTTTAGCAAAGTTAAAACAATGTGGACAATAGAAAGAGAAAAACTCAGTGATTTCTGGCTTGGCTGATTCAGGGCCTTCATTAATCACAGTGTAATGAACACCTTCTTTATAATCTGCAGCCATCGCCGCCATTGGCGCGAGTAGTAGTGCTGCGGCCATCAATAATGCTTTTTTCATCTCACTTCCTTTCAATAGGCAAAATATACTAATAAAAAATCGCTGGTACTATCATAGTCTAGCGCTAGGCAGTAACTCAATCGCTACCTGATTGTATTTGTAACTAAATACATCCTGTAGTGATTATGAATCAATGTTAATCAACTATTAAAGCTGCTGAGACTCAAAGGCGCCTCGTTTAATGCCGCCAGTTGCTCTTTAAACGCCAAGGTTTGTTGTTCCCAATATTTGATGTCAGCAAACCAGGGAAAGTTCATCGGAAACGCAGGATCTTGCCAACGTTTAGTTAGCCATGCGTTGTAATGGATCATTCTAAACGCTCTTAACGGCTCGATTAACGCCAATTGTTTGGTGTCAAAATCACAGAACTCTTGGTAAGCCTCAATCAAAATGTCGAGTTGTAATAATTGTTGTGCTCTATCGCCAGTCAGCATCATCCAAATATCTTGTACCGCGGGTCCTTGCCTTGCATCATCTAAATCGACAAAACCTGGCCCGTCGGGTGTCCACAAAATATTACCCGGATGCAAATCACCGTGTAAACGAATGGTCTCAACGTTATATTGCTGCCAAATCTGTTTCGCTTTTGTCAGCACTTGCTCTACCACAGTAAAAAACGCATCGTGCATTCCCGAGGAAACAATACCGCTATCGCGCAAATAACGATAGGCGTCATCGCCTAAAATTTCAGGGGTTAACGGCTCGCGATGTACAAAAGGCTGCTTACTGGCATATTGATGAATACGGCCAATAAAGCGCCCTACAGACTCAAGCTGCTCGTCATTATCAACTTCAAATGCACGGCCACCAATGGAGGGGAATAAAGCAAAGCGGTACCCCTTAAACTCAAACAATGTCCGAGTTTCAATGACAACAGGCACTGCGATAGGAATATCTTCAGCCGCTAAGGCCAATGCATAGTCATGCTCTTCTTGGATTTGCGCATCACTCCAACGTTGTGGACGATAAAACTTAACCACATAACGTAAACCTTGGTCACAACGGAACTGATAAACCCGGTTTTCATAGCTGTTTAATGCTAACAAACCGGTTTCAGGAAATATTCCAATGCTTTCAATCGCATCTAAAATAAGGTCTGGCGTTAATGCCTGAAAGTGAAACTCTGCACTGCTATTATCCATGTAAACCTTCTTGGGTGGTTTTAATATGCGGCGTAAGCAAGCTGACTAAAAAGCCTAATACGTCGACATCATTGGCGTTATCGACCGATAACCAGCAAATATCACCGTAAAATTCATAGTGTAACCACACCGGGCAACCTTCAAAATTCAGCAGCCATTGGTGTCTGTCAGCGCCCCACTGGCGTTCGCGAATATCGCAATCTAATGCGGTCGCTAAGGGTTCGGCAAATAATTCAAATTGCTCAAAATCAACGTCAGCTTGAATAACAATACTCAGGGCGTCGGGATCAAATTTAGCAGACAATAATTTCATAAAAAGACTCAGATAAAATAATTCAACTAACTGCTGCAAGACATAATTAAGCCTTGGCCCCAGTCTGGTGGTCGTTTAGCATAATCATCCATTTCGGGCTGTTCATCATACGGGCGGGTTAATAGTTGCTGCAATTGAAGCAGCTTGCTGTTATCGCCTTTTTCTTCAATGTCGATAATCGCTTCTTGGGCGAGGTAATTACGTAGAATATATTTTGGATTGTGCTGATTACGCTCACCTTGCCAGGCAGTAACATCGGCAACTGAACCAACCCGGGCTTGATAAGTTTGAAACCAACGGTCAAATTCGTTCACATTAACCATGTTATCGCGAAGTGAACTGTGCTGACTGCTTATGTCTATCTGGCCTATTTGGCGCAAGCTGTTGCTATAGTCCAACTGGTTATTTTCTAATAACACCGTAAATTGGCTAATTAACTGTAAGTCTTGTTTCTCTAACTCGGTTTGCGCATCGCGCTCTACGCTGTGGCCAGAGCCAAAACCCAATTTTGCCCGCATTAAACTCACATATTGGCTCACTAAACTCGGCTGGTAAGTATTTAACGCTGCGATTAAATCATCCGACGGAATAATCGGAGTCAGCGCTTGCGCTAGGCGTTTTAGATTCCATAAGCCGATACCAGGTTGCTGACCAAAAGCATAGCGGCCCTCGTGATCTGAATGATTACAGATAAAGTCTTCTTTAAAGGTATCTAAAAATGCAAACGGGCCAAAGTCGAACGTATCGCCTAAAATCGACATGTTATCGGTATTCATGACCCCATGAGCAAATCCAACGGCTTGCCAATGGGCGATCATTTTTGCTGTTGATTGCACCACCTCGACAAACCATTGTTTGTAGCCTGCGATATCGGTTGTTAAATGAGGAAAATGCTGAGTAATGGCAAAATTAAGCAATTGGGTTAGCTTGTCTGGCGCACCTTTTTCGCTGTAACAAAAATATTCAAAATGGCCAAAGCGAATATGACTTTTAGCCAAACGCACGGTAATGGCTGCGGTCTCTTGGCTTTCGCGCCATACCGGTAAATCAGACCCAATGACCGCTAATGCTCTGCTTGTAGGGACAGACAATGCCGCCAGTGCCTCTGACACTAAAAACTCGCGCACTGCAGAGCGCATTACGGCTCGGCCATCACCTTGGCGTGAATACGGCGTTGGGCCGCCACCTTTTAAGGCGACATCCCACGCACCATTAGGCCCCACCGCTTCACCTAAAATAATCGAGCGACCATCACCTAATTTTGGGGTATATCCACCAAACTGATGACCACTGTAAACTTGAGCATAATAACTGGCACCAGGCGCAGCAGCATTTGCCGAAAGCTGCATTAATAAATCATCATTTGGTTTGTCTAAACCAATCAATTTAGCGGCGTCATCGCTCCAGCCGAGCCAGTGGGGATGTTGAATCCCCTGCGGATAGACTTGCGAATAAAAGCCGTCTAATTGTTCAAAAAAGTCTTGCTTAAAGCGCATCCAACGCGCCTCCCAACACTTGGCTTTGGCAATTCAGTTGCTTGTTGTCGTCTACTTGGCATTGTTGCGCGCACACAAAGGCTTGCGCAGCGGGCATTGATGAACCTTGCAAACGTAACATGCCGGAACCTTTTGCTTGGCATTGCTCGAGCGTATCGTAATAACCTAAAATGAACTCGGTTTGCACCATGTTGGCTGATGCTATCGCCATTTCGGCATTTTGCGGATTATCAGCAACGTAAAAGAGTGTCCATTCTGGTGTGCGCGTGCACCCCATCACAACACTTAACCCAATTGCAGCAAGGAGTAATTTGCTTATTAAAGAAGTCATCACTGTCACCCAAACCTTTATTCTGTCAGCCACCAGCATCCATTATTCACATTCATTCACGGACACAAAATACAAAAAAGCGGACCGAGGTCCGCTTCCTTTATGGCTATCATACCCGATATCCATCACCCTGTATTAACTGAGTTAGCCTGCCTTTGCTTGCGCTTTCTCAATTCGATTAATCCGGCCTTCAAATCCGGTGACGGTGCCGTCGGTTAAGTGATATTCAATCGCCTGTTGGCATACACTAATCGCTTGCCCAAACTCGCCAATATCATTCAACAATGTCGATAATTGCATAAACGCAGGGGCTTTAATATCTTGGGCATTATCATTCGCAACGTGTTGTTGATATACCACACGGAATAAGTCGAGGTAAGCCAACTTAAGTGCAGCGCCGTATTGGCAATAATCACTTTGCTTACGCATTTTATAGCAATGGTTAATCACGTTCGCTAGCGCATCATGCTGAGCTTGTGCATCACTTGCGGTGTTTGCTACTGCAACTAACTGCACAAAACTATCGCTGGCCCACTCCCCTTTCACTGTTGTTAAACTTAATTGATGCCCCTGATTCTCATCGGCTTCAACTTGAGGTGCTGCAGTTGGCGCTTCGTCTTTATTAAGCTGAGCAGTTTTAACATCTTCTGCTTTTTCAGTGTCTATCTCTTCAGTTGCAATAGCTTCAGTCACAATAGCTTCAGGCTCAGTGACTTCTGCCTGAGTTGCTTGCGCTACAGCAGGCGCGACATCTTTGGTTTCATGTGGTTCAGCCATCTCAGGCTTAACCGCTGGCACTTCAACACTCTCCGCCGGAGAGATTTCTGGTTCAATTGGTGTGTCATTGTCTTGGTTGATGGTCGTGTCAACTTCACTACTGTCGGTAACCGCTGCGGGTGCCTCTACTGAGTCTGATTGCGCGGTATCTGCGTGCGAAGCGACCTCTGATTGCGCTTCAGATACTTTGGTTGTACGGGTACTTTTGTCTAATTCTTGTTTTGCCACTACTTGGGTGCGCCTGTATAGATACATGGCAATTACAACCAATATGACAACTAAAAAGATCTTTATTAGCATTAGGCGTCCACCTTGCTGGTTATGCGCAAACACGCATGGATTCCATGTTACTCACACTCATGGGTTGTGAGCCATTTTTACGATATTAATATCATTTTTTCGCTGTGAATATTCGAGTGCGATTATTTTTTAAGCACCAGTCATTATTATTTCAATCTGTGCTATAAAATCAAGTGTTTATCCACTTTAAACTGTAACAAGCTATCCATTACCGCCAAATCAATGATCATTTAAGCCATTTTTGCGATCAATAACACACTCAACCTTAGTTTTGTGTTTGAATTCATAATTAGCGAATGCGAATTTGTCAGCGGTTATTTTGCCGCATAAACTCACAATACCAGACTAATTTACTAAGGTATTACCATGAGCGACACAGAATTACTCACAGGCCAGTTACTGTTTGAATTTCGCACCATTGAAGCCATGGTCACTATTTACTGTAAAGCGCACCACCCGATAAAACCATCGCACGGTGTGTGCGAGCAATGTTGTGAATTTTTAAGTTATGCCAATACCCGCCTAGACCGCTGCCCATATGGCCAAGATAAACCAACCTGCAATAAATGTCCGGTACATTGCTACAAGCCTCACATGAAACAAAAAGCTCGTGAGATTATGCTTTTTGCAGGCCCAAGAATGTTATTACCCCACCCAATTATGGCCATTAAACATTTACTTGCTGAACGCAAGCCCGCTCCAGGCTTACCGCCAGAAGGCGTATCAAACCGTCATGAGCGCAAGCGTCAAAGTGAGTCCATCATATAGCCGCTTATACATCTGGATGCGATTGCAACCAATTGCACCTACAACACATGAGAATAGGGTTTGTTTGATCTCAGTCTACCTGTGCGCAAGTATAAACGTTAATTAACTCGCGCCTATCTATCGGTATTGGTAATCTAGATGGATATAGAGTGACAATGATGTCAATGAGGTGATTTATGCAACGTCCAACAAATCTATTTTTTTCAAGCATATTAGTGTTATTTAGCTTAGCGTTTTCATTACCTAGCTTCGCAAATGACAACACCTATGTAGAAGCCGAAAATAACTTTAAAAAAGCCACTGAAACGCAGCACTTTTTTAATTCCGCTTATGGTTATGCTATTTTCCCTACCGTTGCTAAAGGCGGCATAGGTATTGGTGCCGCTTATGGCAATGGCCGAGTCTATCAAGCTGGTAGCCACATGGGTGACTCAACCCTTACGCAGTTATCGATTGGTTTTCAATTAGGCGGCCAAGCCTATAGCGAAATTATCTTTTTTAAAGACGCTAAAGCCTATAACGAATTTACCAGTGGTAGTTTTGAATTTAGCGCCCAAGCTTCAGCTGTGGCAATTAATTTAGGTGCTAGTGCCCAGGTTGGCACCACGGGTAATTCAGCAGGCGCAGGTCAAGCGGGCAGCAACCATAATGCGGCTGCTAAATACATTAATGGTATGGCTATTTTCACCGCAGCTAAAGGCGGATTGATGTTTGAAGCAGCCTTAGCAGGTCAATCGTTTACGTTTGATAGTAAGTAGTAACTAACTCATACGAGTTTGTACTCGTAGCTTACAGAGCATTCAGGCTGCCATTGGCAGCCTGAATTGTTTTGGGTGAGTTGATTCATATTGCTAGATCTTTTGTAAAAAGGCAGCTCACATACTTGCTTAATCTGACCTTATTGGTATTGGGTTGCTTCTTTAAAACCCCAAATTCATTGTTACTTATTGCCTGCCGCAGGCTCCGTGCAGATGATTAAGCGAGACGCCGCAAGCACCTCCATGTGGGCTTAACCAAAACATCCCTTTTTTGGACACTCGCTGACTCATCTACACCTGTCATTATCTCTCTTCGATCTAACCTCTTGCGTGTCTGGAGGTAAAATATCAATAAAGATTTAAACAACATGATTCAAAATAAAAAGTGCCTCTGATACTAGAGGCATACATCTAGTAAAGTATTGACTATTCGACCAATTGGGTTAGATAGCTATGTTAATTCCACTAAGCGTTCGAAACTCGTCTTAAACGTCAGTCAGACTTTCAGTCAACGAGTTCAACACCTAAACTGTCCAATAGACTCAGTGCTTCGCTCCTTGAAAACTTTGCCTTTTTCACATTATTTTCAAAAACGTCAATAACGTATTCTTCTGAGTCACTGAAATCGACCCCTTGTAAATTTGTTCTCATAAATAAACTATGCCTAAAGTTACAATAAGTCATTGATGAATTAGTAAAGTCACCCTCGCGAAAGTCAACATCATGTAACTTACATTCATCCAAGACTAACTCGTGCAATTTAAGCCCAAAAAATGATGAGTCATTCAAAATACAACGCGTAAAGTTAAGTTCAAAATCTAAGTGGTATATAGCCCATTCAGCTTTCGCCCAATCAACACCGATTAATTTGCTATCTTGAAACCTAACTTCAAACAGCTTTGAATTAGAAAGGTCAACCAAGCTGAAATTACATCGTTCAAATATACAATTAAGGAATTTACAATTTTTGAACTGAGTTTCGGAGAAATCACAGTCTACAAACTGACAGTCCTCAAATTCGATATGATTAAATTGTTTATGCGAGCCAAGATGTTTTTCAAACAAAATATCTAGATAACTCTCACCATCAACTAACACTTTCATGATTTCCCATCCACCAACACTTTTTTAGACAGTACATCAGGTAGTTCGAGTAAACAAGATAGTCAATGTGATGGAATGAACACCCCATCTGAAGCGTTAGCATTTTCATTCTTTACCATAAAGAGGTGGCTGAAGCAGGCTACAAACACGGTAAAAAGCTCGATAATTTTCCGTCGCAATTTTTTCGCTGCTGTTGTTTGGTTAAAAAGCGAAAATGTTGCCGGAACGGCACAGGTGATCCAAGAGGGGATTGCTGTTGATCCCCTTTTGGCCCGTGCAGGGTGGAACCTTGCGATCTTAAGCGTTAGTGGCCGCAGACCATAAGTAAAACAACAAAAACTAACACCTGGATCCCGGCTCAAAAGCATTGCCGGGAAGACGTAACTAATGGAGTTTACTTGAACCAGAATAACGTTTATTCATACTCTGGTGTGGGCGACGCGCCACGACCTTAGTGGCCGCAGACCATAAGTAAAACAACAAAAACTAACACCTGGATCCCGGCTCAAAAGCATTGCCGGGAAGACGTAACTAATGGAGTTTACTTGAACCAGAGTAACGTTTATTCATACTCTGATGTGGGCGAAGCGCCACAAAGTTAGTGGCCGCAGGCCATAAGCAAAACGACAAAAACAAACACCTGGATCCCGGCTAAAAAGCATTGCCGGGAAGACGTAACGAATGGCGTTTACTCATACCCCCACGGTACAGGTGGTAACTCAACCGGTTTGGTTAAATCAAATTCCACTTTAAAATCACGATTTTCGCGTGTTAAACGATAAGTAAACGTATGTGCTTCAATCATCATCTGCCACACATTGGTGACCGATTGATCTAGACCATTTTGTTTAAAATTGACTATCGACTCATCATCCACTGGAAACGATTGCATATTGGCGGTACCGACATCGCGAGTGTCGCCACCGTACATAGTGACTTTGTCTTCGGAGCCATCTTTATGGCGATGGTCGTGTTTTAACTGTAAGCCCGTGTCGGTTTGGGTGATGACCCAGGTACGTGAATGATCTTCGCCTACATGAAATGGAATTTTTAACTGCTTATCGTTACATTCGCGCACATGCATAATTAGTGTTTTGCCACTAAAGCCATCATCTTCACTGCCACCAGCAGTAATTTTACCGGCAAAGGCTTGGCCACAAAGATCAGTTATTGCTTCAAAAAACTGTTGTTGCTGCACTGAGTTAGCCGCGTTACTTGGGAAGGCAATTAATGCCGCGCTACATACTAATGCGCTAGTGAAGTAACCACGTAATGTACTCGTTTTAGCCATGATGCTGATCCTTTGCTTATTGATATTTATTCTTGCACACAGAGTACACGCTTTACGTATGGAGGACTAGATAACCTCAACTCGGGATAGTAGATACACTAAACCCGCATAAATGCGGGTTTAGTGTATATCGCGCGATAAAGCTAACTGACTATTTCGCGTATTTAGACTTGGTTGCCCAACCGGTTTTGGCCGGACGTTTAGCCCCTGTGGCGTTTGCCGGCTGGCCAGTGCTTTTTACCGCAGCTTTAGATTTTTGTCCTGCGGGTTTGGCTTTGGTTTTCTCTGCTTTTGACGCGCCTTTGCGGTCTTCAAATTGATCAGCAGAAAAACGAGTCATGGCTTTTTGACCACCTTGGTCTTTAGCTTTAGCAGCAGGCTTTTGGCCCCACTTCACTTTACTTTGCTCATTACGAGTTTCTGGTGGCACTAAGTGATTTGGCCCATTACCAATAAGCGACTCTTTGCCCATCGCCACTAAGGCTTCACGGATCATCGGCCAGCCTGCAGGATCATGATAACGTAATAAGAATTTATGCAATTTACGTTGGCGACCTTTTTTCGGTACTGTCACTTGCTCACTATCATGTTTAACGTTTTTCAATGAGTTAAGCTCGGTATGATAAATGGTCGTCGCGTTAGCCATTGGCGATGGATAAAAGTTCTGTACTTGGTCAAGTTTAAACTTCTGTCCTTTTAACCATAGCGCAAGGTTAACCATATCTTCATCTGTGGTGCCTGGATGGGCCGAAATAAAATACGGAATTAAGAATTGCTCTTTACCGGCTTCCTTAGAAAACTTATCAAACAGTTCTTTAAACTTGTCATAGGTTCCCATGCCCGGCTTCATCATTTTACTGAGTGGGCCTTCTTCGGTATGTTCTGGGGCAATTTTTAAATAACCACCCACATGATGTTTAGCTAACTCTCTAATATATTCTGGGTTTTCGATAGCCAAATCGTAACGAACACCCGAAGCGATTAATACTTTTTTAATGCCTGGTACTTCACGTGCTGCTTTGTATAAGTCGATGGTGTGTTTATGGTCTGTGCCTAAATGGCCACAAATCGATGGGAATACGCACGACAAACGACGACAGGTTTTTTCCGCTTTTTCGCTAGTACAACCTAAACGGTACATGTTAGCTGTTGGGCCGCCTAGGTCAGAAATAACGCCGGTAAACCCAGGCACTTTTTCTTGAATGTCTTTAATTTCTTTAATAATCGACTCTTGCGAGCGACTTTGAATAATACGCCCTTCATGTTCGGTAATCGAACAGAATGAACAGCCACCAAAACACCCACGCATGATATTGATTGAAGTCTTAATCATATCGTAAGCAGGAATTTTTTCTTTGCCATACATCGGATGCGGAATACGCTGATAAGGCAAGTCGAATACCGCGTCCATCTCGTCAGTGTTTAATGGCCACGCAGGCGGGTTTACCCATACACCACGGTTTGCATCATGCGGTTGAAACAGCGCGCGAGCACAACCTGGATTTTGCTCTTGGTGCAAAATACGCGAGGCATGCGCATACAAATATTTATCTTCGCTGACTTTGTCGTAAGCAGGCAATAGCACATAGGTTTTTTCCCATGGCTTAGGACGAGGTGGTTGAATACTTATGGGCTTTGGCGCATCGTTATCAAAAATTTTGTTGTCTGTTGGCCCAGATAAATTACTACAACCCACATCGTCAGCGCCATAAGGGCTCGGCAAGGGTTCAATTTTATGCAGTTGGTCTATTTTACGCGAATCCATACCACGCCAACCCGGCATAGGGTCTTTACGCATCACAGCCGTACCACGAACATCGTCAATGTCGCTAATCGCTTCACCTGCAGCAATACGACGAGCCACTTCCATTAATGGGCGCTCGGCATTACCGTAAATTAAGATGTCGGCTTTGGCGTCAAAAATCACACTGCGACGCACTTTATCAGACCAATAATCATAATGAGCAATACGGCGCAAACTGGCTTCAATACCACCAATGACAACAGGCACTTCTTTAAAGGCTTCTTTACAGCGCTGGGTGTATACGGTTACGGCACGATCTGGGCGCTTGCCGCCAATATCACCAGCGGTGTAAGCGTCGTCATGACGTAACTTGCGGTCTGCTGTGTAGCGGTTAATCATTGAATCCATGTTGCCAGCTGTCACCCCAAAAAACAGGTTAGGACGGCCAAGCTGCATAAAGTCTTCTTTATTTGACCAATCAGGCTGAGAAATAATCCCCACACGGTAACCTTGGGCCTCTAACATCCGCCCAATCACCGCCATACCAAAACTTGGATGGTCCACATACGCATCGCCTGTTACGACAATAATATCGCAACTATCCCAGCCTAAAATATCCATCTCTTTGCGAGACATGGGTAAAAAAGGTGCTGTTCCGAAGCTATGCGCCCAAAACTTTGGATAATTAAATAACGTTGACTCAACTTGCATGTATATGACCTACATAAATGGGGGAAATCAGTCTCATTGATCCGATGATAATCTCAGCCTAAAGCTGAATTTAACGGACGCGGAGTATAGCAGTACAGTGGCACTAAGTGTGACTAAAAAAGCAGCAAAAGTGAAATATTTTATCAGTAATTAACCTTATAAAAAGTGGTGATAAGCGCGTATCACCACGTATTAGACGGCTACAGACCTAAAAAGAAGCCAATATTAGCAACAGCTAAACTCAATAGCACTATCCAGGTCATTAATACACCCCAAAAACGGCCAAAATGAAGTCCGCCTTTACCCTGATTAAGCCCAATGGCGTGCAATAGACGAGCAACAATCCACACGGTACCAACGATGTGTAATAAATAATCTGGCATGCCGTTGAGTTCAGCTAACACCAATAACACCATAACGACGGGGGCGTTTTCAACTAAGTTGCCGTGTGCGCGAATGGCAAGTGATAACGCCTGATTACCGCCATCACCAATGCCAATTTTATTCAATCGACGTAACTTAACCACTTTATAAGCTAACCCAAGTAACAATAGTGCAGTTAACCCTGCGTATAATCCCGAAATCATTAATGTCATGCCTTAATCCTTAATTCGACTATATTATTATTTTGACATCAGCATTTAATATCACAATGCTAATATGAGCTAAAACCACATTTTGAATCAGTTTGGCTATAAACACACGACCTTATCGGTTAATATTCGCGCCAAAATAACATCAATACTTTAATAAGAGTGACTACTGCCCAGTGGATAATCAGGATTTTTTAGAAAAACGCAGATTTATCATTAAGTTAGGAAAGTACCTGCATAAGTTTGGTACGCCGGCGTATCGCTTAGAATCCCACCTGCAAACAGTATGTAGCACGCTAGGCATTGAAGGTTATTTTTTAATATCGCCCACTTCGATGACTTTTGTACTGCAACATGACACTGAGCAAGAGTATAACCACGTAGCGCGAGTTAAACCTGGCGAACTTGATTTGGGCTCATTGGCACGAACTTTTGAATTAGTTGAAGAGCTCAGTTCAGGCCAGCGCACCTTACAAGAAGCACTGGACCGTCTAGAAGAAATTGCCAACAAACCTAACCCTTATGGCCATAAACTGACACTGCTAGCCTTTGGCTCAAGTGCTGGGGCGTTTGCTATGTTAATGGGCACCGGTTGGCATGATGTTTTTTGGTCTGCCATTCTAGGCTTATTAGTTTATAGCTTGGTATTTTGGGCCGAACGCTCAAAGCGCATAGCTGAAATGCTCGAACCTATGGCAGCAGTAATGTGCGCAATTTTAGCCACGGCCATCTCGCAATTTGACCCGAGCATTAATTTGCCAGTGACCATTTTATCGGGGATCATTATTTTTGTGCCGGGCTTAGCCCTTACCTTAGGTTTAGCAGAACTGGCGGCGCGCGATTTAATCTCTGGTACAGCACGTATTATGGATGCGGTAATGCAGTTATTTAAACTGTATTTTGGTGCGGTACTCGGCATGACCATTGGTAAAGCGATATTTGGTGATGTCACCTATATTGACCCTATCCCCTTACCTCGCTGGGCCATATGGTCTGCGGTGCCATTATTGTCGATGTCATTGGTGATTATTTTTAAAGCGCGCCTTAAAGACTCTCCATGGGGCGTGTTTGCCGGTATTGTGGCCTTTTTCTCGGCAATGCTTGGAGGGATTTATTTAGGTGAATCCATTGGTATTTTTGTTGGTGCATTGGCCGTTGGTATTTACTCCAACTTATATGCACGTTGGATGAAAGCTCCGGTATCGATAGCCTTACTGCAAGGGATTGTTATTTTGGTACCTGGCAGCAAAACCTACATTGGTTTAAACGCCCTTATCTCCGGTGAAACTATGCTTAATCAAGCACATTTAGGCTCGCAAATTTTTCTGATTTTTATGTCGTTAATTGCGGGGCTGATTTTTGCAAACGTTGTAGTTCCGCCGCGCCGTTCATTGTAGTCATTCCACTCTCCCAGCAAAAGGGCTGCCGACTGGGCAGCCCGTTATTACTCAAGTCACGCTAAAACCTTTAAACACTTGACTATTGTCTCATTCAAGTGTGTTATTAAGGCAAGTGATAACGCAAACGCTTCATTTTACTTACACTAATTTAACGTTTGACGTGTCCGTGACATATAACAAAAATAATATTGAGGACGAATTTATGCCAAGATCTGTAATGGCAGCCGGTTTTTTCGTCATTTTGCTCTCTCACACTAGCGCCAGCGCTAATGATGAGCCGGTGGAAAGCCCACCCGCTGTATCGACAGTGAACAAACATGATGTCGACAAGGTCGCTAGTATCGTCATTGTCAGCCACCCTATTTTTGATGAGTCAGCCCCTGACGCTATTTTTCTCCATCGTTGGGCTAATTACTTACACATCAACACCCAAGAATCGACCATTCTCAATAGCTTAAGTTTTGAAGAAGGCGATAAAATCACCGAAAAAGATCTCTACGAAGCGCAACGTCTACTGCGTTATGAGCCTTATATTCGCGATGCCGAAATTAATATCGCGCGCAAAGACCCATTGGCCGGAGACAATGTTGAAGACGTGGTATTAGTAGAGACCTGGGACAATTGGTCGCTATTGCCTACGGTAAGTTTGAGTAAAAACGGTGGCGATACCAAATACTCGTTCGGAATTAAAGAAGATAACTTGCTGGGTTTAGGCGTACAAACCAAAATAAAATACCAATCAAGTGCCGACAGAACAGGTTATAAATTTGCCTTTGACGCACCAGTGAGATGGGTTAAACATGGCAATATTGCCGTTGATTTTTATGATAACAGCGACGGCCAGGCCTCTGCATTAGCCTTTAATAAACCCTTTTACGCCTTAGACACCAAAGATATGTATGGCGCAGCGTGGTCAACCGACACTCGCATTGACACCATTAGACAAAATGGCAAAGACATTTACGAATTTGAGCATATTATCGATTATGCCAATATCGGTTTTGGCTGGTTAGTCGATAGACAAGCCGATTACTTACAGCGTATCAGTGTTGGCGTAACACAAGAACAGCACCTGTTTAATAACCTTGATATCTATCCTGATTCGCCACTGCCGTTAGACCGCGATTTTATTTACCCCTGGCTAAGTTACGAATACTTGCAAGACCAGTACACCGTGCTCAATAACATTCACTTAATCAATAACAACGAAGACTTTAACCTAGGCTGGCGCCATGTGGTCACCCTTGGCCTAGAAACCAATGATGTTGCCGACAGTTCAGCGCTGGGTTATCACTTAAATGTATTGACCACCCGTGGCTGGCAGCAAGATAATCAATTACTGCTAATGAGTTTAACTGGCAGAACTGACATACAAACAGGTCAACAAGACTTTTATAATGTGGGTTTATCGGCAGAATACTTCCATCAAATAAACCCTAAATGGACTGCCTACTCTAAAGCTAGAGTCGCTACATCGCACAATAACTACCTCGATCAAACCTTTGCCTTAGGAGACGAGACGGGTGTACGAGGTTATCCTAACGATTATCAACATGGTGATAATCAATGGTTATTTACCAGCGAAATCCGTTATTACCCTAATATCAATTTATATCAATTAGCAGAATTAGGCTGGGCACTGTTTGCCGATATAGGCCAAGCTTCTGGCGGCCCAGATCAGCAAAATGAAGTCAGTGGTCCTATTGGCAGCATTGGTATAGGTGCAAGATTATACTCATCAAAATCGAGTTACGGCAACGTTGCCCACATTGATATTGCCATGCCAATGACATCGGGTAACGACATTAATTCATGGGAATTTCGCTTCCAGGTGAAGGAGCATTTTTAATTCTGTTAGTAATGCTACGATAAAGCCAGTTGCACACTTTCATCTCCATCATAGCCATTTAATCATGAGCTAATTTGTAAAGATCTGATTGTATTTGTAAATTACATGCAAATACAAATGATAACTAATATCATCAAGCCGGATTTTTACACTAATGGATTATAAGTGATGTTTAAACTGACTCAACTTTCGACCGCTACACGTTACGCGCTTTGTTTACTTGCCTTACCCACCTATGTTGCTGCAGATGAGATTCAACCCGTAACATCAATGGAAAGAATGATCGTTACGGGTAGTCGTTTGGCCGAGCGAATAGATGAAGTCCCCTCATCAGTGACGTTAATTGACCAGCAAGCTTTAGCACAAGACATGCTAATTACCACTGAACTACAAAATCTATTGGCTTTTCGGGTGCCCGGACTAGCACCTAGTACTGGCACTTCAAGTAACTCAGGGCAAAACTTACGCGGTCGTGCAGCATTAGTCCTCATCGACGGTGTGCCACAGTCCACACCGCTGCGTAATGGTCAATTAGATATCAGCTCTATCGATGCTGGCGTTATTGAACGAATTGAGGTGATTAAAGGCTCTACTTCCATCTACGGTAATGGCGCATCAGGCGGGATAATTAACTACATCACAAAACACGCTAGCGAGGATAAAGCACGAGTCAAAGTGGGGGTTTCGAGTAAATTTAGCGCCGTCAAGTTGCAAGACAGTGCGGGATACAGAGTTGATACCTCAATCGATGGAACCCTTGACGATTTTAGTTATGTTTTTAGTGCTATTACGGAAAAAACAGGGGTTGAACGTGACGCTGAAGGTGACATTATTGGCTTAGTTTATGGTTTATCAGAAACCGAATCGAATAACTTTTTTACTAAACTCGGTTACCAATTTGATGACGATAAGTCGATTAAATTAACTTACAACTACTATGAAGCTCAACAAGACGCGGACTTAATCGATGTGATTGGCAGCGTCAACTCAGGCGTTAAAACCTACGCGATTAAAAATACCACTGGCATCGCTAAACAAGGTGTACCACAAGGCCCACGTGGTAATCATAACTTGATGCTGAAATATGTAGACCAAGACATTTTTAACAACACTCAATTAACCTTAGATGGTTACGTACAAAAAATAGAAAATATGTTTTTTTATTCAACAGCACTAGCAAATTTGAGTGAAGGCTATACCGGTGGACAGTCATTAATCAAGTCAGAAAAAAAGGGCATGCGAGTTAACTTCGTCAGCCAAGTAGATTGGGATAATATTGAGTCGACGTTTATTTATGGACTTGATGCACTCGAGGACATCAGCTCACAACCGCTAGAAGATGGCCGAATTTGGGTGCCAGAGATGGACATGAAAAATTTGGCCTTTTATTTACAAACAAAATTTGTCATCGCTGAAGATTGGATAATCAAAGCCGGTATTCGACAAGACAGTGTTGACTTAACCGTTGATGATTACCAAACCTTAAAATTATGTAGCACAGAAAGCACTTGCTCAGTGCCTTTTGACGTCGCGGGTGGTGATTTAGCTTATGACTCAACGACCTACAACATTGGACTTCGTTATAATTTAAACGATGCATTTAGTCCGTTTATGAGTTTTTCTCAAGGCGCAGATATTTCGGATTTAGGTCGACTATTAAGGACTGCAACAGTCAATGACATCAATTTGATCCGCACAGAGGCATCGATTGTTGATAACTACGAAGTAGGGGTTTCGGGTCAAATGGGTGACTTACGTTATGAAGTTGCCGCCTATCGTAGCCAATCTGAACTAGGCACCAGTAACAGTTTTGATGCGACCACAGGTGTGTATTTACCCGTGCGAGCTCCCCAGAAAATATGGGGGTATGAAGCACAGTTTGACTATAACGTAACCGAAGATATCAGCACCGGCTTAAGCTATAGCTGGATTGAAGGTAAAGACACAGAAGCAGATGTGTACCTTGATGGCAGCACAATATCGGCGCCCAAATTTACAAGCTATGTAAATTGGCAAGCAAACGACGCAATCAATTTGGGCATTAATTATATTTATGTAGGCGACCGTAATCGCTTTGAAAAAATTAATGACCAATATGTAGGCGCTCAAGGTCCAATAGAGCATTACAGCGTAGTGAACCTATCAAGTAGTTATCAGTTTAACCAATGGCAGCTTTCGCTTGGGGTAGAAAATTTACTTAATGAAGATTACTTTTCTGCACGCTCGCAAGCTTATACATACGGTGGTTACAACACAAAATCCTTAGGTACGACTATTAATCTTGGCGTAAAAGCCAGTTTTTAATCGTTATCATATAAATATTTTACAGCAGGAATAAAAATGGGAGTGAAATTAAATTCACTCCCAAAATATTTTCGCTATTAAACAAGCTGTGTAAATTTCAATATCGAACTAAAAATGATGCGAGACCTGCATGACCACTTCTCTTGGTGCACCAGGGAAGTGGCCATTACGCTCTGAGAATCCACTGATAGCATATTCTTTATCAAACAGGTTTTTCACATTCAGCTGAAACTGGGTTTGTTGCCATGTCGTGGTCCAGCTCATGTCGAACACAGTGTAAGGCTTGACTATTTGATCGTCATCACTAACCTGCTCACTGACGTAATCAGCACCAAAAGCAATTGCCGACTGCAAACTGTCGATATCATACCGGGTCCATAAACCCGCTTGATGTCGCGGCGCATTGACAAAAAATAAATTTATTTTATATAAAACCATGTTACTCGTAGTCATAGCGGGTAACCATGTCATTTATTCCGTTAACGTTCATTTTATGTAATAGATCTAAGTTATGTAATAGATATAAGCTTGCAGTTAATTTCGGTTTCCAAGTCATGATACCCGTCATTAATTCATGCAAAAACAAACTCTTTCCAGCCACCCTTAAAGTGATCTGCGTCACATTACCTCATAATTGTGTTAAGCTTTCCGCGATAACAACATAGTCACATTGAGTTATAAAATTTAACATATCAAGTTGATATCTAATCAAATGTAAGAGCCAATACAAGTGGCTCGTCAAACATAAAGCAAATATTCCTTTTTTTGCAGGAGGCATTAAATGCAAGACTACGTAGAACAAATCGATATTAATCAATACCTACCGTTAATAATTGATGTAGGGATCAATGTATTATTAGCTGGGCTAATTTTGATTGTTGGTTTTTATATTGCTAATAAAGTGAGCTCAATCATCAATAAAATTGGTGAAAGTTACGATAAGCTCGACAACACATTATTCCGTTTTTTAGGCAGTGTAGCGAAGTACATCATTCTCGCTTTTGTTGCTATTGCGGTGTTAAATCGTTTTGGCGTGCAAACAGCCTCTATTGTGGCATTGTTAGGTGCTGCTGGTTTAGCTGTTGGTTTAGCATTACAAGGAACATTATCTAACCTTGCTGCTGGCGTAATGTTATTATTATTCCGTCCTTATAAAGTAGGTGACTTTATTAGCGCTGCAGATCGATTCGGTAATGTTCAAGAAATCGATTTATTCACCACGATCCTTAAAACGTTTGATAATCAGCACATTATTGTGCCGAACAGTCAAATTTGGGGGGCTCAAATCGTTAACCATTCCTTCCATGATATTCGTGGAGTAGATATGCACTTTGGTGTGGCTTACAAAGAAAATACCGATGAAGTACGCAAAGTTATTAATGCTGTATTGGCAGCACATCCACATATTTTAAAAGACCCGGCACCATTTGTTGAAGTTGAAACCTTAAATGACAGTTCAGTGGACTTCTTGGTCCGCCCTTTCTGTCATGGTGAACATTACTTCGCCATCCTGTACTCAATCCCTGAGCAAATCAAAAAAGCACTGGATGAAGCTGGTATTGAAATTCCTTTCCCACACAGAAAGCTGATCATCGAAAAAGAGCAATAATCTCTTCGTTTTTATTAGCCTATAAATCGCGCCATTGATGGCTAGCCGTATATGGCATGTTATTTGTTTAACCAAGTTATCTTTATTAAATTTTCCAGGCTTTAGCTTTCGCCCATAAAAACAAAAGGCCTCGCATTGCTGCGAGGCCTTTCATATAAAGAGGTGAGTTGGCCGATAAGCCGGGTCCTGTCGTGGACAGTTATTCATCTAGGCCTGCAATCGCTCACAGGCTCAAGCAACCTACCCGGTTCCTACGCGAGCAGCGCATATACTATTTAAAGTAATGGAACCCTATTTGGTCTTGCTTCGGGTAGAGTTTACCTTGCTACGAACTATTGCTAGCCGCACGGTGCGCTCTTACCGCACCCTTTCACCCTTACCATTTTAGCCGAAGCCAAAATGGCGGTCTCCTCTCTGTTGCACTTGTCGTCGGTTCACACCGCCCAGGCGTTACCTGGTACCCTGCTCTTTGAAGCCCGGACTTTCCTCCCCGTACCTAAGTACGCGGCAACTGTCTGGCCAACTCGGCGCGGATTATAACGTAAGCAAGCCGACAAACCAATGCTAAAAAACACTCACTGTTATAAATCCAACTCGAGACCGTATTTATACAAGGCGTTTTTCTTCAATCCGTGAATTTGCGCTGCGATAGCGGCCGCTTTTTTAAGCGGTAATTCTTCGCTTAATAGTTTTAACGTCGCGACTGCAACCGCAGGAATGCCCTCTTCATCAGATAAAGCAAAACCATGACACATTAAGACAATTTCACCTTTTTGCTGATTGTCATCCGCTTCTACCATGGCAAGTACCTCTGCGGCGGTGCCAGTTAAAAAGGTTTCAAAGGTTTTAGTCACTTCGCGCGCCATCACCACTTGCCTATCGTCGCCTAATACTTGTGCAATAGCGTTTAAACTGTATACAATCCGGTGCGGCGATTCATAGAAGATTAAAGTGCGAGGATCTTCTTTTAGCATTTCAAGCTTATCGATACGGGCTTTTTCTTTTGAAGGTAAAAAGCCTTCAAAGCTAAAGCGATCGGAAGGTAAGCCTGATGCGCTTAGCGCCGTAATAGCAGCACATGCTCCGGGTAATGGCACCACGCGATGACCAGCTTGGCGAACATGATTAACCAAATGATATCCAGGGTCCGAAATAAGCGGAGTGCCCGCATCTGAAATCAACGCTATCGATTTGCCTTGATTAAGTTGCTCAACAATCCATTGAGCACGGTCACGCTCATTATGGTCATGTAATGCTGTTTTACGGGTTTCAATACCAAAGTGACTCAGCAGTTTTCCGCTGTGCCTGGTGTCTTCACAAGCGATTAAATCGACTTGCTGCAACACCTCTAATGCACGAGCGCTGATGTCGCCTAAATTACCTATAGGGGTGGGAACAATATACAGCGCGACCATTTGGTCCATAATTACCTCGATAATGAATCTACCTGATACTTTCGCCCAGCGTAAGAGCAGGTTAAACTAGTGCCAGTATCTTAACAGAGTGAAGCCAAGTGTTAAAAAGACTGAATACAACAAAATTAGTGTGCGCGATGATTTTCTCTGTCTTATTGGTAGGTTGTGCTACTGAGCAACAGCGAAAGCAAAGAGAGTATGTTGAAATAAGCACATCGTTGGTTGCCGCCGAACATCCGGCTAAAATCTACTTAACCGAAGCCAAAAATAGCAGTTTACCAGAAAAACGTGACCGTTATTTATTACTGGCAGCTCATGCTTACATTAATAATGGTAACGTTAATTCAGCCACCAGTATTTTAACCTCGATGCAAAAGTCGATGGTGAATGTGCCGACGCTTCAAGCTGAACATATTTACTTGCGTGCTCGCATTACAGAAAAAACAACAAGCCCTGAAGCCGCATTAGAGGTATTGCAATATCCTCCACATTGGCAGCTTCCTCGTTGGCAGATGGCAAGTTATCACCAATATAAAGCCAAGTTGTATAAAAACACCCAACAATCGATTGATCAGGTTAAGCAACTGAGTTTACTGAGTAACTATTTACCTAAATCAGAAACCACCGCGGTCAACAATGTCATTTGGTCGATATTGCAGCCACTGCAAGAAGAAACGGTACAGTCGTTTATGCGCGACCCGTCAAATCCTATTTTTGCAGGCTGGTTACAGTTAACGTATATCGCTAAACATTATGCCGTTGAACCCACTCAGTTAGTGCGTTATTTAGGTGAATGGCAGCGCAATAACCCATATCACCCAGCAGCCATTAAGCTGCCAGCCGATCTTGAAAAAGCCTTAAGTGCCAAGCCATTTAGACCACAGAACATTGCGGTATTATTGCCATTAACCGGTCCGCGAGCCGCTGTTGCCGAACCTATCCGTCAAGGGATTATCGCCAGTTACTTGTCTGAATATGACAGTAATGTTGCCGTTAATTTTTACGATACTCAGCTCGGTGTTGTTGCCGCTTATAATGACGCAGTCACCCAAGGGGCTGAGTTCATTATTGGGCCTTTGCTCCCTAATGAAGTAGAAGAGCTGCAAAAACTAAATGATAAGCAAAAGGGCTCGATTCCACAGCTCTATTTAAATCAGACAGAACATTTTAATCCGCAGCCAAATCAGTTTTATTTTTCGCTGTCTCCAGCACAAGAAGCCAGTGACGCAGCACATAAACTGTTTAGTGACGGTGTGAAGTTACCGCTTTTATTGGCCAGTAACGACCCGATTGGTAAGCGCATGGCAGAAAGCTTTAAGCAAACCTGGCTTACGTTAACCAGCGACAATGCCGAAGTGCATTATTATGATCCGGGCGACCAAATTAAAGTTGCGGTACAAGAAGCATTGGGCGTAAACGACAGCCAGGCACGTATTAGTCGAATGAAAGATTTATTAGGCAGCCGCTTAGAGTCGGATTTTCGTTCTCGCCAAGATATTGATGCCATTTACATGATTTCAGGTTCACAAGACTTGGCGTTATTAAAACCATTTTTAGACGTTAACTTTAGTGTGTTCTCGGAACCTGTGGCGTTATACACCACCAGTCGCAGTCGTTTAGAAACCGAGTCAACCCAGGCGGCTCAAGATCTTAATAACTTGATGATAAGTGATATACCGTGGTTAATGCGTCCAAGCAGCGAAACGCAAATGGTGTCTGAGTTATGGAGCTCTTGGAACAACAGCCAAAAACGGCTCTATGTGATGGGATTTGACTCACTTGAGCTAGTCAATCGCTTAGCTCAAATGCGGGCATTCCCGGGCTATCAATTTATGGGCCGTAGCGGTGCATTGTCGGTGAAGTCTAATGGGGTGATTGATCGCCAGTTATCGTGGGGCAAATACACTCAAGGGCAACTAAAACCGCTATGAATCGCGGCCAGTTAGCAGAGCAACGCGCCAGAATTTATCTTGAACAACAAGGTCTGACGTTTGTAGAGGCTAACGTACGTTATCCGTTTGGTGAAATTGATTTAGTGATGCGCCAACAAGACGTGTGGGTGTTTGTTGAGGTGAAATTTAGGGCGTCAAACCAATTTGGCGGCGCCATTAATGCACTGACCGCGAAACAAATCACTCGCATTCGTTTAGCAGCAGATCATTACCTACAAAGACAAAAAGTAAATCCACCTTGTCGCTTTGATGTTATTGCGATGAGTATTAATGAAATAAACTGGCTACAAGGCTGTTTTTAAGCCACAACTGATTACCATCACTTGGTTTTGTGGCATCATACATCCACATTGCCGGCGCGGATTGATTAGCGTATTAAAAGCTTGTCACCGATATGGGTAGAGATTATTTATCGTAAGGATTGTTGCATGTTAGAACGTATTAAAGATAGTTTCACCGAATCAATTCAGACCAAAATTGATGCTGCTGAAGCGCTACCTGAGTCAATTGAAAAAGCAGCAGAGATGATGGTGCAATGTCTTCTTGGCGGCAATAAAATTCTATCTTGTGGTAATGGTGGTAGTGCTGGCGATGCGCAACATTTTTCAGCAGAATTACTGAACCGTTATGAAATTGAGCGTCCGCCGTTACCGGCTATTGCATTAAGCTGCGACACGTCAACCATTACTGCTATTGCTAACGATTACAGCTACGACGAGATTTTTTCTAAGCAAATTTTAGCCTTAGGTCAACCGGGTGATATTTTACTGGCCATTTCAACCAGTGGTAACTCTGGCAACATCATCAAAGCAATGGAAGCAGCCTTAAGCCGCGATATGACCATTGTTGCCTTAACCGGTAAAGACGGTGGTGCAATGGCTGGCTTAATGAGTGCGGGTGACGTGGAAATCCGTGTACCATCAAATGTGACTGCACGTATTCAAGAAGTGCACTTACTGGTCATTCATTGCTTGTGCGATAACATCGACCGCACCTTATTCCCACAGGATGAGCAGGCATAATGAATAGATTATTCGTCGTCTCTGTATTTGCATTACTGCTACAAGGGTGTGCTGGTGCCGTTATGGTTGGTGCTGTGAGCGGTGCTAAAATGGCAAATGATGAACGCAGCATGAGTACGCAAATCAGCGACACCAATGCTGACTTTACGATTGCGAGCGCCTTGTCTAAATACGATGACTTGAATAATCAAACCAATATTGCTGCTGTTGTAATGAATAATAATGTATTGATGATTGGCCAGGCGCCAAACTCAATGCTGCGTGATAAAGCCATTACTGTGGTGCAAGACTTACAAATTGGCGGCAAAATACATAATCAAATCCGTATTGGTACGCCAACCTCTTTTACCACGCGCAGTAATGACACTTGGGTAACCACCAAAGTAAAAGGGCGCATGCTAAACGAAAAGTCGCTCGACATTACCCGCATTAAAGTTATTACCGAAAATGGTGAAGTATTTTTATTAGGGTTAATTGACCGCAAGCAAGCTGATCTCGCAGTTGAGATTGCCCGCAATACTGCCGGTGTACGTAAAGTGGTTAAGGTGTTTGAGTACACAGAACTTTAACCTCAGCCATGCTATGCCATTATTGAAAAGCCATCGACAATCGATGGCTTTTTTATGGATAAAAAAAACCAGTGAATCATCACTGGCTTTAGGTGGTTATCGATTTGGTTTATACAATCAAACCAATTTTGTCGTAAACCTTTTTAATGGTCACTTCTGCACGAGCTCGGGCTTTTTCAGCGCCTTCTGCCATGACTTGTCTTAAGAATGCATCATCTGCACGGTATTCTTTAAAGCGGGCTTGTAATGGCTCTAACATGCCAACAACAGCTTCACCGGTGGCCACTTTCAAATGGCCGTACATTTTACCTTCAAACTCAGCTTCTAAAGACGCAATTGATTGCCCTGTACAGCCAGACATTAAACTCAATAGGTTAGACACACCAGGCTTTTGCTCCATATCAAAACGCACAACTGGTGGCTCTTCGCTGTCGGTCATGGCTTTTTTCACTTTCTTTAAAATCGCTTTAGGATCTTCAAGTAGCCCAATCACGTTATTGCGGTTGTCATCTGACTTGGACATTTTTTTCAACGGGTCTTGCAGCGACATCACCTTAGCGCCATGCTCAGGAATGAACGGCTCAGGAATAGTAAACGTGTCGCCGTATGCGTTATTGAAACGAGTCGCAATATCGCGTGTTAGCTCTAAGTGTTGCTTTTGGTCTTGGCCGACGGGGATTTCATTGGCTTGATAAAGCAAAATGTCCGCTGCCATTAATACTGGGTAACCGTATAAACCAACATTGATGTTATTGGCGTGCTTTTGCGACTTGTCTTTAAACTGTGTCATGCGATTTAACTCACCCATTTGGGTGTAACAGTTTAACGCCCAACCTAATTGGGTGTGCTGTGGTACTTGAGATTGAATAAACACGGTGCTTTTTTTAGGGTCAACACCACAAGCAAGATAAAGCGCTAAGGTGTCTAAACAGGCCTCACGCAGTTTTTGCGGATCTTGACGAACCGTAATGGCATGTAAATCTACGACACAGTATAAGCAATCATGGCTATCTTGCATGGCAACCCATTGACGTAGTGCGCCCATATAATTACCTATGGTTAATTCGCCTGATGGCTGTGCACCGCTGAGAACTATGGGTTTGGTCATGTGTTTTATTGCTCCAGATTATCTTATAAAATTCAAATTATTGAGAAAGTAAGTATTGCGCTATGTCGGCAAAGTTTTCGCATACCGCATTAGGTTCACTTAAGCCGATATCTTCGCCGTAGTTATAGCCGTAGGTCAAGCCAATCGACATGACATTTGCCGCTTTGGCCGCTAAAATATCATTCTTTGAGTCACCCACCATCAGTAATTGCGTGGTATTTAATTGCCATTGCTGTAATAAATGCTGCAAAGGCATTGGATCGGGTTTCATTTTAGCCAGCGAGTCGCCACCTAATACCTCAGAAAACAATCCATCGAGACCAAACGCACTGAGTAATGGTACGGTAAAACGGTACGGTTTATTGGTCACTACGGCCAGTTTATAACCCGCTTGCTTTAATTGTTGCAATACGATGAGTACATCTGAGTACAAACGGCTGTGCTGCTGTAAGTGCTCACCATAATGATGCATAAAGCGCGGCATAATCTGTGTTAACTGTGTTTGTAATTCAGCGCTATCTTGTGCCGTTGAAGAGGCATGGCTTAACGCTCTTTGCATCAACACTTGTGCACCATTGCCTACCCAACTGCGGACTAACGCTTCTGATACTGAGGGTAAATGACATTCAACCAAAGTGGCGTTAGTCGCGGCGGTTAAATCCGGGACACTATCAATTAATGTCCCATCTAAATCAAACGCTATGGCTTGAATATTTGTCCATTGATTCATCGACAACCTCACTTTGGTTTACCTGTATGGATTACACTTTGGCTAATTCAGCACGCATTTGATCAACTACGACTTTGTAATCAGGTTGATTGAAAATAGCTGAACCGGCGACAAACATATCGGCACCCGCTGCGGCAATCTCTGCGATATTGTCAACTTTAACACCGCCATCCACTTCTAAACGAATATCAAAACCACTGGCATCAATAAGCGCACGAACTTGGCGAAGCTTGTCGAGTGTATGTGGAATAAATGACTGACCACCAAAACCAGGGTTAACTGACATCAACAAAATGACATCTAATTTGTCCATAACATGGTCAAGATAATGCAGTGGCGTCGCCGGATTAAACACTAAGCCCGCTTTACAACCTGATTCTTTAATCAGTTGTAATGTACGGTCGATATGTTCAGATGCTTCAGGGTGGAAGGTAATAATTGATGCTCCCGCTTTAGCAAAATCAGGAATGATACGGTCGACCGGCTTAACCATAAGATGCACATCAATATCTGCTGTGATCCCATAATTGCGCAAAGCAGTACAAACCATGGGTCCAATTGTTAGGTTAGGAACATAATGATTATCCATTACGTCAAAGTGGACCACGTCTGTACCGGCATCTAATACGGCTTTAACATCATCACCTAAACGGGCGAAATCGGCAGACAAAATCGATGGTGCTATTAAAAATGGGCGCATAATCTTCTCTATTGGCAGATCAAAGTGACGACATTTTACCCTTTGCAGCGACAAGCCTCTAGGTTGAAAAGCTAAAAAAGCCCTAGAGTGACGGATATTTGTCAAAAAATAGAGCAGAAGTCGGATTTGTTGCTTTTTACTCATAAAGCAGTGTTCAATAACTAAGCTATTTTGCTATAATAAAAAATGTTACTTATTATGTCAGAGCTAATAGAAAATACAGCTCATAAAGTAACAAACAATAAAACATGAAGTGCGGGGTTGATGATCGGCACTCAATGCAACACATGAATACGATTGATTAGATTTTAAAGACTGAATACTCCGTCGCCACATAAACCATTAGCAACTATTAGCTTCGCTTGAGTTTATTGCAACACATATTCAGGCGCCGAGCATAAACCACAGATAGGGTATACCTTATGGTTAAGCAATTATTAAGCAAGATTTCTGGTCGTGATGGTAAATTTTTACCAACACCGGTTTATGCTGTATTTGCAACTTCAGCTTGTGTGCTGCTCATTAGCCAAGTCATGATGGCAAGTGAAGCGGAAACATCAAGCACTAAAGCGTGTGTATGTGATAGTAGCAACAGCTACAATGCCAGTTTACCAAGCAGTCATCCTGCCAACCGTTGCGCACAACAATCAGATAACGTTAGTTGGGGAAATTGGGTAACTGGCAATAGTCGTTCTAGCCAATTTCATTTTATCGATTTGCTAGAGCTGATCCACGGACATAAAGATAAACCGCTCCAAGATATGCCTACCTCTAGCAGCCCTAAGCAGATATAAATAGCATGTCTTTATGGCAAGTTTTCAGTAGTACTGTTGCAGCCTTTTTTGGGGTGCAAACAGAGCGCAATCGACAAAAAGACTTCAAGTCACAATCCCCACTGCCTTTTATTATCATGGGCATCATTTTAGCGATAGGCTTAGTGTTAACCTTAGTCTTGATCGTTAATCAGGTATTGAGTTAACTGTACCATTCCCACAAATTTAATCGCTAATCATCATGACGATAATGGTGATCGTATAGCGCCATTATTTCATCGACTTTATTGCGTGAACTGCCTTTTGGGCTAATATTTCTTTGCACTGAAATAGTCGAAAAAGCCGCACCTCGGTATAGCTCACGAGTCAGCGGAATATCATGATTACTAATTAATACTGGGATATTACGTTCGTGCGCAATATGTCTTGAATGACGCGCGAGCAGCGCTTGATCATCCAAACTAAAACCCGGGCCTGCATAAGTCGTAAAACTGGCTGTGGTTGATAAAGGTGCATATGGCGGGTCACAATAAATCACATCACCCACATCCGCTAATTCAAAAGCTTGCTCATAACTAATACACTTAAAGGTCGCTTTTTTCGCCTTTATAGAAAAATGACGAATTTCGGCTTCAGGAAAATACGGCTTTTTATAAGAGCCGAATGGCACGTTAAAGCCACCTTTACGGTTATAACGACATAGACCATTAAAACCATGACGGTTCATATACAAAAAGTACACCGAACGAATAAACGGATCGAGCGTGGCATTAAACTCTGTACGGACTCGATAATAAGCTTCGCTATTATTCATATCATCAACAAACATTGCCTTAGCCGCTTGAATATAAGCATCTGGCTGCTGTTTAACAATGTTATACAGATTGATTAAATCTTGATTGATATCGCACAACAAGTAGTGCTCATAATCAGTATTAAGAAAAACCGACCCCGCGCCCACAAAGGGTTCAATCAGGCGGTTTCCTGCAGGAAGGTGCTTTGCTAGCTCATCAACGAGTTTGTATTTTCCGCCCGCCCACTTTAGAAAGGCTCTATGCTTTTTTATCATGAATAGGAACTATGCCAGCAAAATTAAAGCTGATGATTGTACTCTGTTTAGTGGCAATTATCATCGGGTAAAATCGATTAAATAACCAGAAGATGCACATTATTGAATCGAGTTGAAAATCCGTGAGGGATTAGTCTACCCGTTGATAATCGGTTAAATCGGCCCACTTTCTTACCCAGGGGGCTGCTAAGCGATATTGAGTTTGAATTTGCTTCGATTTAGCTTCTGCTGCAGAGGAGGTATCAAAATCTCCGAGAAAAATCACAAATCGTTGTTTGTAACTCATAATATACACATGCGGCTCTTGAGCTAACTTAGTCAAAATAGGCGACAATGAAGACTTATCATTAACGCTAGCGAGCTGAAGCGTAAAGCCTTTGATTTTATGCGGCGTCTTATCACGCTCTACAATCTGTTGAGGCTGGCTAACCGCTTGGGGTTGTGCTTTGGGTAGCTTACCCTGGAAAGACAACCCTTCTAGCGAAGAATAAACCTCTACATCGGTATGATTGTCGATAGGCACAACATCTGGATCAACATTAAGTTCTATGTCGGTTTGTTTCGCTTCGACTTGTTGTTTAATCAACAAATCAGCTTGCAGATTAGCAATTTGTTTAGTCTGTGCTAAATAACGTTGCGTAAAGTAAGGCGCTAACTTAAGTTCGCCATATTCCACCAAGAATGAATGAGCTTGCTTTCTACTCTCTGCCTGCGTTGCCGTTAATTCAAGTGAGGGTTTTGATACGTCTACTGCCGAGAAGTGGTTATTGATAAGCCAGCCACTCACCAGTAAACATAATACCACTACAGTGGAAATCGTAAACTTAACCAACATAGATTTTGGTTTTTGCATATCTTCAGGGGACTCTAACGCTAGCATCAACAAATCAACGACTTCTTTAGGAGTGCCTAACTGTTTTTCGAGTTGTTTATGAATGATTTCACGAGGTATAAAGGGTGTTTTTTGGCTACGTAGTAATAAGCTTTGATATAAACCGTCGCGCTCAGCAATGGGGAGCGGCTCTATATTGACTTGTAGTAAAAGAGCTCGGGTTTTATCCGCAATATCCGCTGTTAAGCTACGCCAGAAACTAGGCTCAATCGTCATAGTGACAGCAACAGGTTTACCGGCACAGCGAATTTGGCTCAATAGAATACATTCCGCCCAAATATCTTTTGGCAGCAAATGAGCATCATCAATAATAATGTGTAGCGGTTTATCTAGACTTGATTGGATCCTAAGCACAGTATCCATTAAGGGACGTTCGTCATCAAAAATAGGGGCTGAAATTAATTGCACCAGTATTTTACGACGTATTTCAGCGCTGTCAGCATGCTGAGGGCACACAACAAGAGCTGAATTATAGTCATCTAACTCACTCGCCAATGCGGCAACAAGCGTAGACTTTCCTGCACCTTTATCGCCACATAACACCAGTAGTTGTTCACTGTAACTGGCAATATGTTGTAAACGCTGAACTAGCGCTTCTTGAGTGGGTAGTAATAAAAGTCCTGAAGCAGTCAAAGAATCACCACACTTGAGTTTACGCGCGGTTAATAACCTGTTTGAGTAAGTCTTCACTGACATCAGAGAAAACATCAGCGTGACCGATTTGAGTCGGCAATACTAAGCGAATTTTTCCGCCTAACACTTTCTTATCACGACGCATATGCTTAATAAAGCGTTCAAAATCCATTGATTTAGGTGCTTTAATTGGCAAATCGAAAGCTTGCATGAGCAGAGTAATTCTCTCCACATAAACTTCATCGAGTAAGTTTAACTCTTGAGCCGTTTGAGCAGCAAGAATGGTGCCTGCAGCAACAGCTTCACCATGTAGCCATACTCCATAGCCCATTTCTGCTTCGATTGCATGACCAAAGGTATGACCAAGATTGAGCAATGCTCGTACGCCTTGTTCAGTTTCATCTTGTTCGACAACGTCAGCTTTAATTTGGCAACATTTTGCTATTGCATAAGTTAATGCATCTGTATCAAGTGCTTTTAATGGCTCTACATTCTGTTCCAGCCATTGAAAGAAATCTGCATCCCAAATGATGCCATATTTGATCACTTCAGCCATACCTGCTGCAAATTCCTTTGCCGGTAATGTCTGTAAACATAACGTATCAATAATGACTGATTTAGGTTGGTAAAAAGAACCGATCATGTTCTTACCAAGAGGATGGTTAACCGCAGTTTTCCCCCCTACAGATGAATCAACTTGTGAGAGCAATGTTGTCGGGACTTGAATAAAATCGATGCCTCGCTGATAACATGCCGCGGCAAAGCCTGTCATATCACCAACCACACCACCGCCTAAGGCAACTAATACTGAATCTCGAGCAAAGTTATGTTCGAGTAATCCACTAAAAATTAAGTCGAGGTGTTGTAAATCTTTATATTTTTCGCCGTCTGGCAAAATAACTGTTTCAATAGATGTGCAAACGCTCATCGCTTGTTGTACCTGTTTAAGGTACAACGGAGCAATGGTATCGTTTGAAACAATTAGGGCTTTTTTATGTTGTAGGTAGCGAGTAAAAATCTCGCTGTCATTCATCAAATTCTGGCCAATGTAAATGGGGTAACTTCTATCACCTAATTGAACCTGAATCTGTTGCATGCGTTTTACCTAAAAGCCAAGTTGCTCGATAATTTGGTTAGCGACGATCTTCGCGCTTTGTTCGTCAGTCTTAACGATGACATCTGCAATCTCTTCATACAAAGGATTACGGATCTCAGCTAAGCTTTCGAGCACTTCACGTGGATCATCTACTTGTAACAACGGACGACGCTTGTCACGCTGAGTGCGCGCAACTTGCTTGTCTATCGTTGTTTCTAAGTAAACAACTATACCTCGAGCAGAAAGATAATTGCGGATATCTTTACTCTGAACAGAACCACCACCTGTTGCGAGAACGATACCTTGCCTTTCTGAAAGATCACCGATGACTTGAGCTTCACGTCTACGGAAGCCTTCCTCACCTTCAACATCAAACACCCAGGCAATATCTGCACCGGTACGTTGTTCAATCTCGTGATCTGAATCGTGGAAATCTAAATGCAGCATTTGCGCCAGATGGCGACCAATTGTGCTTTTACCTGCGCCCATAGGGCCTACCAGAAAAATATTGCGTTTTTCAGCCATTTCGTATACGTCTGAATCTTATATGGAAGAATGCCTTATCGACTTAAACTCAAGCCGACCTATAATTTAACCTTGCTCTAATGAGACTTGACGGAGGATTATCTCAGTTAAGGGCTATTACTTGCAAGCCATCGGCGCTATTTAAACTGATTTAATTCATTTACGCCATAAAACACCGCTATTTCCAGCTTATAAAAGCTGGACAATTTACAATAAAAAACCAGCTACAAGTAGCTGGTTTCTTGATACTCAACATACGTAAATCATGTTGATTTAGCTTACTATTTCTCTGTTACGATTTTAGGAGTAACAAATATCAATAGCTCTTGTCGCTCATTTTTATCTGATGTGTTTCTAAACAAAAATCCAACCAACGGAATATCACCTAAAATAGGCACTTTGTTTACACTACTAATGAGATTTTGTTGATAAATACCACCAAGTACAATTGTTTCACCATTATTGACGAGCACTTGAGTGCCAATCCGCTGGGTATCAATTGCCACGGCATCACCTGTGCCGGTAGAAACAGTCTTACCTTGTGAATCTTGAGTAATTTCTAGATCAAGGATAACACGGTCATCTGGGGTGATTTGTGGAGTCACACGCAGTGACAATACCGCTTTTTTGAAACTTACAGTAGTTGCACCGCTCGAGGCCGATTCAACATACGGGATCTCAACACCTTGCTCAATATATGCCGACTTCTGATTTGAGGTCGTAATACGAGGGCTGGCAATAATTTCACCTTTGTTTTCTTGCTCTAAGGCGCTCAATTCAAAATCAAGTACCGTACCGTCAGCCAATTTCGCAACATGGAATGCAATGCTCGATGCTGAAGTCGCGGCTGAAGGTAAGTTGACATTTAAGCGGTCACTGATATTTGGAATAACGCCACCGGCAATACTTGCTGCGCCTTCAAGCGTTCCTGAAGTACCATCAGAGCCTTGTTGATCAGTAATACCCCAACGAACACCTAAGTCTTCACTGACATCATCTTTTACCGTCACCATGCGTGCTTCAATTAACACTTGCTTGATGGGGATATCAAGCACTTCGATTAGACGGTGTATATTTTCTAAAATCTCAGTCGTGTCTTTAACCAGTAAAGTATTAGTACGCTCATCTACCGCCACACTGCCACGATTAGATAATAACGTAGAGTCTGTGGTTTTAAGTAATTCTGCAATATCGATAGCTTTTGCATAATTAATTTGTAAATACTCTGAATACAGAGGCGCTAACTCTTTGACTTCTTGTTTATTTTTAAGGTCATTACTTTCACGGATCGCCAGTTCTTCACTAGGCGCAACCATTAAAATATTACCTTCAATACGCTTATCTAGACCTTTGGTTTGCAAGATTAGATCTAACGCTTGATCCCAAGGCACATCGTCTAAACGTAAAGTAATCTCTCCCTCAACCGTGTCACTGGTCACTAAGTTAAAGTTGTTATAATCAGCAATAATCTGCAGCACTGTGCGCACAGAAATATTTTGAAAGTTTAACGATAATGAACGTCCATTATATTTTTTAGCTTCTTTGGCAACAGACACTCGCTCAACTTTATCAATGCTCACTTTAAATACATCACCATCTTGGCGATAGTTGTAATCATAGTTACCATTAATATCAACCATTACCCGCGCAGTTAAATCGTCTTTAAAGGTCTCAAAGCTGCTCACTGGCGTAGCGAAATCTTGTACATCCATGACATACAGTAAGTCGTTACCAATATCAGTATTGTATAGTTTGATTTCGAGTTTAGATCCTACCTGCTCAACATTGGCAGCAACTGAACGATTACTTAAATTAAATAATATTTCTCCGCCACCGGTTTTATTGCGGCGAAAATCAATACTTTTAATACCATTCACAAAAGGGTTATTAGCTTGATCTGGACCAGCGACATCGTCGTTAATTGTTAATCGATAGCTATTACCTACAATTTTACCTTGGTAAGGTTTAACCTTATTTAAGGCAACAATAATTTGCAGATCACCACCTTGTTGCTGGGCGGTAAGTTTTTCAACACCCACACTATCAACCGGTATGACACCTTTATTTAAATTAGATATTGTGTCTGCAAAATTAAGCATAATTTCTGCAGGTTCAGCAGAAAGATCGACCGTAGGCGATGTCACTTCTGATTCGAAAACCAATTCTAATTCTAATTGGTGATCCACCATAGAATGATATTTTACGTCAATAAGACGATTAGCAGCTAATGCGTTTGGCACAATACCAACGATTAATACTGCACCGATAAGCGCTCTACAAAATGATGAGTTTGTTATTGCTTTTTTCATCGCGGCAGAAGATTCCATTATTCCCTCATCCTTCGCACGTTATTTTCCTGAAAGTTCTAAGTTACTGGATCTTTCTGCCCAGCAACCTGAACCATCAGGGATTAATTCTATAATTTCGATAAATTGCGGAGTTACTTTAGCAATTCGGCCATGATAAAGCCCTAAATATTCACCTACACCTAAACGATAAACATTGGCATCAGTTGATTCAACTAACGCCCATATTGTACCGTCTTCACTCAGTGTTCCGCGCATTCTTAAATTGTCGAGTGCGTAGGTTTCTAAGCGCCCTTTTCGACGTTTTAAGTCTGGTTGTAAACAGTCTTTAGACGTATCGATAACTTCTTCTGTTAATTCCCTTGAAGGCGGAACAAAAGGACTACGCATAAGTTCTGCTTGATATGCAAAATGTTCAAACTTTGGTGTCTCTTTTAAAGGCGGAATACGTGCGACATGTTGCGCCTTAGTAGTAGTAACAAATAGCTCTAAATCACTACGATCGCCAATACAACCTGTTAATAAAAACACCATAACTACAAAAAGAGGTAATAATTTCATTATTTTATCCCCTTATTTGCAGGTGTTAATTCAGCACCTTCTTTAAAGCGATACGTTTTAGCCAGAATATCCATGGATAACTCGCCAGCATCGTTTCGCTTAATAACAAAGTCGTGCAAACTAACAATACGAGGCAGTTTTGCCACACCGCTTACCATATTGCCAATTTCATGATAATCGCCTTCTACGGCCATTTTAATTGGGAATTCGATATAAAAATCACGTTCGATTTCATTATCCCAATCTAAGCTGTTTATGCGTAACCCAGCATCGGTAGCAACAAATGTTAAGTCATCGAGTAGACCTGGCATTTCGTTTTCAGAAGGCAGCATTTTTAATAATTCTGCAAACTGAGCTTCCATTACCACTAACTGTTCACGGTACAGTTTAAGGTTGGCAGCTAAACGGTATTTAGTTTCAAAATCCTCACGCAATTGAATTTCTTTAGCTTGTTCAGCTTCCATAATATCAATTGAGTCGGCAATAAATAAATAATAACTGCCCCCAATAACACAAAGCGATAAAAACGCGGCAAACACCACTTTAACTAATTTAGGCCAACCACCAATGTTCTCAAAATCGATATCATTAAATTGATCTAGGTCGAGATTCATTTTCTCGCTCCTTGGCTGGTATCGACAGCAGTTGCCTGAGAATCATCACGGATCGTGACACGTAACTTAAAGCTTTGTAACTGCCTTAATTCTTCGTTTTGTGTCACGATTGATTGCATATTAGGATCGTTTAGATAAGAAGATGTTTTCACCTTCCGCATCATATTGGCCACGTTATTGTTTGACTCACTACGGCCTTCTATCCACAAGATACTGCCTTTCTTTTCAATGCTAGAAAGGTAAATCCCTGGCGGTACAATTCGCACTAATTCATCTAAAACATGAGTGGGCAAATTACGTGATTGTTGTAAATTAAGAATAATCTCTGTGCGACGTTCAATATCTTGCTTACGTTCAGTGATTTTCCTGATTTCAGCAATTTGCGTATCTAACAAAGCAATTTCAGATTGTAAATAAGCATTACGCTGACGCTGATCATCCGTCACGACTTCTAAAAAGCTTAGAAACAAATAGACCAATAGTGATGTCACCAAAAAAACAAGCGCTAACACACCAATATAATCACGCTTTTGTTTTTCTCTGGCTTCTTCACGCCAAGGTAATAGGTTTATGTTCGCCATTGAGCATAACTCCTTAGCGCAAGACCACATGCCACCATATACTTACTCATAGTAGGTTGAAGTTGGCTTTTCATGACATCGTCTGCGTGTAAACAGCCTTGAAAAGGATCGGCGACAATGGTAAGAGCACCTAATTCATTTGTTAGTAGCTCCGCCATTCCTTCTAATTTTGCCGTACCACCACATAACACAATGTAGTCGACTTTTTCACGGCCGCTAGCGGTACAGTAAATTTGAAGGGTACGCTTTATTTGTTGTAACAATTGGGTTTGAAAAGGAGATAATACTTCGAACATATAATTTCGAGGTAGTTGTCCTGTCACTTTTGCACGTTCGGCTTCATCATGTGGCATGCCATAAAACGATAAAATAGATTGCGTAAACAATTCACCACCAAAAGCTTGCTCACGAATAAACGTGGTCTCACCTTTTTCAACAACTGAGAACGTTGTCATATTGGCGCCAATATCTACCATTGCAATAGACTTTTGTTTTGCACCTTCAGGCAATTGGCCATAAATTAACTCAGCTGAACGGCCTAATGCATAAGCTTCTACATCGACAACTTTAACATCCAGTTCAACGGCATCTAATGCGTCAACTCGAGAGTCAATATTTTCGCTTCGACATGCACTTAATAACACATCGACTTTTGTTGGGTCGGTGACGTTGGCACTCAGTCGTTCAAAATCAATACTGACCTCATCAAGCGAATAAGGAATAAGGTTGTCAGCTTCAATTTCAATCTGAGCTTCCATCTCTTCTTCGTTTAACGCTGCATCCATATAGATGACTTTTGTCATTACAGCAGATCCTGATACTGCTACCGCAGCAAATTTTACCGACTTAGGTAAAATACGCTTAATCTGTCGCAGCGACTCCAGTACAGCTTCAGAATCACGAATATCATGATCGACTACAGCTCCCTTTCTAACAGGAACTGACGCATGATTTTGAATTTTATATCCATCCGCAGTCTTGCTCAACAAAATGGCTTTTATTTCATGAGACCCAATATCAATCCCAACCATCTGAGGTGCTTGACGCTTCCATAGTTTAGAAAGCATAGTCCGTCATCACAATTCTATTATTATTTTGTAAGAGATTAGCACATAATCAACTCGTTATAAGTATTTGTATAAAATGTTTCGACATTTTACAAATACTATTTTAACTAGATCATGTTTTACTTCACCAAAAACACTGTGGCTTATATACTAGCACTACTATTTTTGTTTTTTCTTGGAATTATCGAGTGAAGTGGTTTAAACGTTTATTGATTGCCTTTTTTAGCCTATCACTTTTAGGAATCGCTGCTATTGCTGCAGCTTACTTCTATGTGCTGCCCGATTTGCCCGATGTTAATTCATTAAAAACGGTCCAATTACAAACCCCACTGCGAATATACAGCCAGGACGGCAAACTGATTTCTCAGTTTGGCGAGAAGCGCCGTATTCCAGTTGAGTATGATGACGTACCAGTGCAATTAATTAATGCGGTACTTGATACCGAAGATGCCCGTTTTTTTGAACACAGAGGTATTGATCCTATTGGGATTATCCGTGCTGCAACCATTTTGATTACCACAGGTAAAAAAAGCCAAGGGGCAAGTACGATTACGCAACAGGTTGCCCGAGGTTTCTTTTTATCGAATGAAAAAACGTATATTCGTAAAGTAAAAGAAATCTTTTTAGCTTTAAAAATTGAAAAAGCATTATCCAAAAAAGAAATTTTAGCCCTTTATTTAAACCGTTCATTTTTAGGTAACCGTGCTTATGGCGTAGGTGCTGCAGCGCAAGTGTACTACGGCAAAGAGTTAAACCAATTATCACTACCAGAAATGGCAATGATAGCAGGCCTCCCTCAGGCGCCATCGGCTGCAAACCCAATAAGAAACCCTGAACGCGCTATGACACGCCGCAATTGGGTGTTAAGCCGCATGCTAGAAAAACGTAATATTACCCAGGCCGAGTATGAAGAAGCCATAAACAGTCCATCAACGGCTAAATATCATGGCGCAGAAATTGACTTATACGCACCATATGTCTCTGAGATGGCGCGTGATTACATGATCCAAAAATTCGGTGAAGAAGCCGCTTACACTAACGGTTATAACGTATACACCACCATTTCATCTGACTTGCAGTTAATGGCCCAAGAATCTTTACGCGATAATGTTTTCGCCTACGATCAACGCCACGGCTACCGTGGTGCTGCAGCCGAGTTATGGACTGATAGCCCATTACAACGCGATGAGATTATTGATACCTTAAAGCGTACAGCATCAATGCAGGGCATTATTCCTGCTGCCGTCATGAATGTCAGTGAACAACAAGCACAGGTATTAGATAGTGATGGCCAGCTCATCACCTTAGAATGGAAAGGCTTAAAATGGGCGCGCAAATTTATTAGCGACAAACGCCAAGGTCTGCCACCAAAGCAAGCAAGCGACATTCTCACCGCTGGCCAACAAGTTTGGATCCGCAACAACGGTAAGCATTGGCAACTATCGCAAATTCCATTGGTCTCTAGCGCAACGGTCTCACTTGAGCCGCATAACGGCGCAATCAAAACATTGGTCGGTGGTTTTAGCTTTAGCCAGAGCCAGTTTAACCGTGTAACACAAGCCAAACGTCAGCTTGGTTCAAACATTAAACCGTTTATTTATGCTGCCGCGCTTGAAAAAGATTACACCTTGGCAACGCTTATTAACAATGCGCCTATTAATAAGCCTGATACTCGTCAAGGCACTGCATGGCGTCCTAAAAATTCACCTGATATTTATGGCGGTCCTACGCGTTTACGTGTCGGATTAGCACAATCAATCAACGTGATGTCCGTTCGCGCAATGCGTCATGCCGGATTAGATAACACGATTAAAGAGCTGATTAAATTTGGCTTTGATCCTAATGACTTACCTCGCAATGAATCTTTAGCGTTAGGCTCGCCATCGGTAACGCCTCTACAGGTCGCAACCGCCTTTAACGTATTTGCAAATGGTGGCTATTTGGTTGAGCCGTATTTTATTGACCATGTTACTGATGGTTATGACAATATGATTGAGCAAACCATACCTGCTATTGCATGCGATATGCCTCAAGATACTGCTCAAGTGGCCGTCGAAGTTGAAGACCCGTTTGCGGCCATGGCTGATGAGTTGTCTCAACCGGAAATAGAGCAACCCTTTGCTACTCAAGAGACTGATAAGTTAGAAACACAAACAGCATTAATGAGCGCAGAAGAAAACGTCTGTAGTAATCCTAATGCACGCTTTGCTAAAAAGGTGGTTTCAGAGCAAACCGCATTCTTAATTACTGAAGCGCTGAAGAGTGTTATTTGGGGTGGTGGTGACTGGAGCCACGGAACCGGTTGGAACGGCACGGCATGGCGCGCCGCGAAACTGATTAAACGTCACGATATCGCAGGTAAAACCGGGACAACAAACGAAGCGAGAGACACATGGTTTAGTGGTTTCAATCCAACTTTAACCGCAACATTCTGGGTTGGTTTTGATGACCACGGCCGTCAGCTAGGTCGCTCAAGCTGGGTAGCAAACGGCGAGCCAGACCAGATTTCAGGTGGTGAAGCAGGAGCCAAAACAGCAGGTCCAGGCTGGAATGACTTTATGAATAAAGCGCTTGCAGGCACAACTGAACATGCGGTTATTCCACCAAAGGGAATCGTGTCTGCACGGATAGATTTAGCGACAGGTAAATTAACTCGCAAAACAGATCATACAACCGAGTTTGAATATTTTGTCGAAGGGACCGAACCTAAAGAGTACGTCCCAGATACCCAACTAAATGGCGATATCTTTATCGACAATGTTGCAGAAGATTTATTCCAATAAGTCATTGTAAATGACCTCAATAAAAAAGCCATTCAGTCGAATGGCTTTTTTATTTTCTTAATATCACTATCTTCCAGCGGCGCACTCATTGGCCTTAAATAATGATTAACGAACAGTTTAATTTGAATGCAACAATTGGTGTAATTCAGTCAAATTACTCACTTGATAACTCGGCGCAATATCATCACTCACCGCGGCACCATGATGATTCAACCAACAGGTATCAATACCGGCATTATTACCCCCTAAGATGTCTGAATGCAGGTTATCACCCACCATCAGTATCTGGTGCTTCTCTGGCTCACCCATTAAGCTAAATGCATGATTAAAGATGGCAACATCTGGCTTTGCTTTACCAAGTTGTTCAGAAATAACCACTGGACTAAACGCATCTTGAAACCCAGTACGGCTTAAGCGGATACTTTGCAATTCGGTAAAGCCATTCGTGATAATACCTAAATTAACTCTACCGGTTAATGAATCGACTAACTCGCGCGCACCAGGTAACGGCTGACAAATATCAGCCATTGCCGCTAAAAACTGGCTATTTAAATGTTGAGGCGTCACAGATAACTTACTTGCCCATTCATTAAAACGTGTATGTTGCAAATGCGCAGCGGTAATTAAACCGTTTTGATATTCTACCCAAAGTGGTTTGTTAACTTGCTGGTAAAGCGTAAAATCGTTAGCACTAAATTCAATATCAAAACGCGAAAACATTAATTTCAATCCTGCAAAAGCATCAAAATGAAATAACGTTTCATCTGCGTCAAATAAAATCCATTTATACTTATTTAGTAAAGTAGACATCAAAACAACCTTATTTTTCTATGACATAAAAGCTAACTTGAGTTAACTAACCTCATTTCGGGCTAATAAACGGTTATCAAATTGCCCTTTAGTTTGCTATCGAATCGACCAAGTTTTGACATTTAGAGCTCTATATCTAACATTCTACCCCAAGCTGAGGTTAACTAAATAAAGGCATTAATTGCGGCTCTTGTTTAATTAGGCTTTGATAGATAGTTAACTGGTTTATTGCGCGGTCTAGATTATGTTGTGGGTGTACAATAGTAAAATAAACATCCCCATTTAAATAGTCAGTTAAAAAACGTGTACCCAGCATTAAGGCCATCACCTTAATACCCAACCACAAGCTCTGCTTTTCTAACGGGGTAATAATTGTGTTTAGCGCTTTTACATAGGCATTTGTAGCACTGATAATAATCTCAGGCCGAGCGTAAACATGATTAAGTGCGGTTGAGTCTTCGGGTTCTGGAGAACAAAATGCCCGCACCATATCGCCAAAGTCATACATTAAATAACCAGACATACAAGTATCTAAGTCAATAATAGCCAGGCTAGACATATCGCGTTTATCAAAGAGCATATTATTGATTTTGGTATCATTGTGGCATATTCGCTTAGGCAACTTTGCTTCAAAGTCAGCCAACATTAGCAAAATGTCTGTTTGCGACAACACGAAATCAGCCCATTTTTGACACACTGATAATCTGCTATGGGGATCACCTGTCACCGCATGAGTTAATTGATTGATACGCAGAGGTAGATTTAAAAAGTTGGGGATAACATCAACAATGCTATCGGAGGGCATATCGCTGAGCACTGCTGCAAAATGACCAAAAGCATAAGCGGCCACTTCAGCTTGCTGCGCCTGAGTCACCACTTCAATAGTATGGCTATAATCGATGTAATCAATCGCGCGCCAAAAACCTTGCTTATCTAAGTTGAGACTAAGCGCGCCAGAGCTTGTTACCACTGGACTGACAACATGTAACGAATACTGATTATTTTGACGCTTCGATGATAAATGCCGACTAATTTTAGCGGCATTATTCACTACGACATCTGGCAAGGTAAAGACTGACGTATTGATTCGTTGTAGCACTATCTTGCTAACCGAATCGGTCACCAAAAAGGTGTGGTTAATATGGCCATTACCAAGGCGGCTAATGGTTGCACTAGCCGCATCAATACCAAATTGGGGCAACACAACTTGCCTAATAAACTCAATCAATCAAACACTCCATCTGAGATTGCCATCGATTATTAGCCCTACCTTACTCAACGCTTTGGACACTTAGTACTGAGGCTTCTCAAGCGGTGGCATACAAACAATAACACTACACACTATTGACTCAATAATGATTCAAACTGCGCGTTTTGCATTAATGCTGCTTGGCTGCCTTTAAGGCTGAATTCATAGCCACACAATTTGAAATTCCCACGCAATGCCACATGATTCACCATGACACTTTTATCTAGCGGGGTAAATCGGGCTTCTGTCGCACCATCAGCCACTAAGTCGACTGTCATGGGTCTAAATTGACTGCCATCATTAAATTCAAGATTTGCGCAGGTTTTATCTCCCACAGCGCTGGCTAAACGCCATAAGTTCTGTGCATCACCGGCATCACCCAACCAGCGCAAAATAAGCACATCACCTTCAAGTGCAAGCCAAAAACCGTCGGGCAGTTTAACCATTTGCCGGGTCATGCTCATAGGCTCAATGACACCTTGAGTCATTTGTGACTCGCCTTCATCATCTGAATTTGAAAAAGTATTGACCACTAACATCACAAGGTAAATGACTAAACAAACAACCGCTATACCCGCTAAAATTTTACCCACCAGAATCAACTTTACCTGATGCGACTTTGCCACATTAATCCACGATTTAGCCAACTCAGTAATGGACCCTGATTTTAATGCGTCTTGATCTACATATAATGGCTGATGGCTGCGTTCACGGTTAGTTGAAAACATATCGCCGTCGGGTTCATCGTCAACATGACCATGCATATATGGTTCATCGTGCATAGAGTTAGTATTCGTCATCACGTTATGACTGCCATCCTCAACGACTGAATGGCTCGCGGCAACCGCCTGCACAACGTTATTATGTTGCTCCGCATGGTCATGTGACACATGTTCAAATGCATTAATAGGTGCATCCGTTGAGGATGGCGTAATTAACGCTTGGCCTTTCATCACTGGATCTTGACGGCGATGCATAGCACTAGGAACAGACGCCATAACCATATCTGGGCCGTAATAACCTAGTACATACTGGATTTGATTTTTGCTCGGTAAAAAACTCAAATAAGCGCCACAAGCCAAACCAAATAAAAATAAACCTGCTAACGCACCAAATGGCGCCATAAAATAGGCCGATAGACCAAAAAGTAATACAGGTAATAAGCACACAATCGCCAATTTACGGGTTTTATTTGCATCAAATAAACGACGCATTGCAGACAAACCCACAACAGGTAATGACATTAAGGTGAATATCAAAATGATGACACTTGCAGGAAAGACTATGGTTGTCATACTCAACAACGCAAATGCCGCAAATACTATGGCCATTAACCTTAGACCCGTGTCACGACCTTCGCGGCACAGCAGGGTTTTTACTAACATCAAACATTCCTATATTGGTTTACTGAGTTGGATTATACAAAACATCATAAATACAGTGAATTAACCTTATACAATGCCACAAAAACAACAGATACAATGCTGGAAAACGCGGCAAATAAGACACAACAACTAGTCATTTCACACAATAGCGCAAAGCCTACAGAATTTATCCTATAAAGCCAGACCCAACGCGTGTTTTAAGTAATTATTTTATTGAAATCATATCTTAGTACCCATGCCAATATTTCAATTATTGCATCACACTTACTAGACGTAATTCTAAAGGTTTATAGCGCTAGCATAACCTTACTATTAACGAGTATAATATTAAGCTTTCTTAATGAATATTCGGATGAGAAACCCAATTTATGAGCACTCGTGGAAATCTTTTTATTGTGTCAGCCCCTAGCGGCGCAGGTAAATCATCTCTTATCTCGGCACTGTTAAAAGATAAACCCAGCGATAAACAGGTTTCTGTGTCGCATACCACTCGCCAACCTCGCCCAGGCGAAGTAAACGGCCAACATTACCATTTTGTCGATGTTGAGCAATTTAAAGCATTAATCGCACAAGATGCTTTTATTGAGTGGGCTGAAGTTTTTGGTAATTATTACGGCACATCAAAAACCGTAATAGAACAAACGCTAGCAAAAGGTATCGACGTATTTTTAGATATCGACTGGCAAGGTGGCGAACAAGTTAAAACGCTCATGCCTGATGCTATTGGGGTGTTTATTTTACCGCCATCAAAAGCCGAGCTTGAACGCCGCTTAACGGGTCGAGGTCAAGACAGCCAAGACGTCATCGACTCACGTATGGCGCAGGCAGTATCAGAAATGTCGCACTTTTCACAATATGAATTCGTGATTGTGAATGATGACTTTGAGAGTGCGTTGGCGGATTTAACCGCGATTATTCGCAGCCAAAGGCTAACCTGTGCTAGTCAGCAGCATACCCACAATGATATGCTTGTTGATCTCTTGGCAGATTAATTGTCATAGTGTACAATTTTGCGTCATTTTTTCCCATAGATAACACTGGAGTTTCAACACATGGCTCGCGTAACTGTAGAAGACGCCGTAAACAAAATCGGCAACCGTTTTGATATGATCCTGGTTGCAGCGCGTCGCGCACGCCAAATCGCTGTGCAAGGTAAAGACCCTATGGTTGATGAGATGAATGATAAACCAACGGTTATCGCTTTACGTGAAATCGAATTAGGTTTAGTCACCTCAAACACTTTAGATGCTGATGAGCGCCAAACTGTTCGTGAACGTGAAGCAGCTGAAATTGCCGCTGTCGCAGCCATTGCAGAAGGCCGCGTTTTATAAGGAGTAGCGCCACTTGTATCTGTTTGAAGGTCTAAAAGAGTCAGCGTCCAGCTATTTAGAGCCGGAACAAGTAGAATTACTCAAGCAGGCCTATTTGGTTGCGCGTGATGCCCACGAAGGGCAAATGCGCACAAGTGGCGAGCCTTATATTACCCATCCAGTTGCGGTTAGCCGCATCTTGGCAGACATGCGTCTCGATCACGAGTCGCTTATGGCTGCCTTGCTCCACGACACCATTGAAGACACCCCCGTCACCAAAGAAGAGTTAACTGAGCTGTTTGGTATTACGGTTGCAGAATTAGTCGAAGGTGTATCTAAGCTAGACAAAATTAAGTTTCGCGACAAAAAAGAAGCCCAAGCGGAAAACTTCCGCAAAATGATGATGGCCATGACTCAAGATATTCGAGTTATCCTGATTAAATTGGCTGACCGCACTCATAATATGCGCACGCTAGGGGCTCTTCGTCCAGACAAGCGTCGTCGTATTGCTCGTGAAACCTTAGAAATTTACGCGCCGATAGCTAACCGATTAGGTATTCACAATATCAAAATCGAACTTGAAGATTTAGGTTTTCAAGCCTATTACCCTATGCGACATCGGGTCATACGCGATGTGGTAAAAGCAGCACGAGGCAATCGCAAAGAGCTGATCAACAGTATTGAATCGGCTATCGAATCTCGTCTTGAAGAAACCGGAATTCCCGCTAAAGTCAAAGGTCGCGAGAAAAACCTCTATTCTATTTACCGTAAGATGCGCAGTAAAGAGCTTCAGTTTCAAGAAGTTATGGATATCTACGCGTTTAGAGTTATTGTCGATTCTATTGATACCAGCTACCGTGTGCTCGGTGCAATGCATGGCCTTTACAAGCCTCGCCCTGGCCGCTTTAAAGATTATATCGCCATTCCGAAAGCCAATGGCTATCAATCGTTACATACCTCATTATTTGGCCCGCATGCTGTTCCAGTTGAAGTGCAAATCCGCACCGAAGAAATGGACCAAATGGCCGACAAAGGGGTTGCTGCGCATTGGATGTATAAAAATAATACCGATGCGACAAAACAAAACACCACTCAAGTTCGCGCTCACAAGTGGATGCAAAGCTTGCTCGAGTTACAGCAAAGTGCGAGTAGCTCATTTGAGTTTGTTGAAAATGTTAAAACCGAATTATTCCCAGAAGAAATCTACGTCTTTACCCCTGAAGGTCGCATCTTAGAGTTACCAGTGAATTCAACCCCAGTCGATTTTGCTTATGAAGTTCATACTGATGTTGGCAACACCTGTGTTGGCGCACGCGTTAATCGCCAGGCATACCCATTAAGCCAACCGCTTATTTCAGGGCAAACGGTTGAAATTATTACCGCTAAAGGTGCAAGACCCAACGCTGCATGGCTTAACTTTGTGGTAACAGGTAAAGCGCGTGGTAAAATTCGCCAAGTATTAAAAAGCCTCAAAGGTGATAACGCAATAGCACTCGGTAGACGTTTATTAAATCATGCTTTGGGTGATACCAAGCTAGAAACCATACCTGCAGAATTGCTCGAAAAAGTCATAAAAGAAACCAAACACACATCTCTAGACTCGCTGCTAGCCGATATTGGCTTAGGCAATGCCATGAGCATTGTGATTGCCCAACGTTTAGTTGGTGAGCAGTTTGATTCGCATGATAACAACAAAGAAAAACCTCAAATGCCAATCCGTGGTGCTGAAGGTATGTTGGTCACTTACGCCAATTGTTGTCGCCCTATCCCTGGTGATGCAGTGATTGCTCATGTGAGCCCAGGCAAAGGTCTGGTTGTTCATATGGAAAGCTGTGCCAATATTCGCGGCTATCAAGGCGAGCCTGATAAGTATATTTCAGTACATTGGGACAACGTAGAAGGCGCTGAATACCAAGCCAATCTACGGGTTGAAATTGTAAACCATCAAGGTGCGCTAGCTAAAATCACGTCTATCATAGCATCTGCTGGATCTAATATTCACAACCTCAGTACCGAAGAACGTGATGGTCGTGTGTATTTGATTAATTTACGTATTTCAGTTAAAGATCGTGTCCATCTTGCCAACGTCATGCGCAGAATACGTGTTTTACCTGAAGTACTACGAACGTCAAGAAACCGCTAACAACAGATAACCATAAAGAGAACACAACATGGCTGAAAAAATTATCATCGCAACCGACAAAGCACCACAAGCTATTGGCACTTATTCTCAAGCAGTTAAAGTCGGCAGTACCGTTTATCTTTCAGGTCAGATTCCGTTAGACCCAAAAACCATGACCATGGTAAGCGATGATTTTGCAGAACAAGTTGTACAAGTGTTCGAAAATTTAACCGCTGTATGTGATGCTGCCGGCGGAAAAATGAGTGATATCGTTAAGTTAAATATCTTCTTAACTGATTTATCTCACTTTGCGACTGTAAACGAAATAATGAGTCGTTATTTCCAACAACCTTACCCTGCGCGTGCTGCCATTGGCGTTAGAGAACTACCTAAAGGGTCATTGGTTGAAATGGATGGCATTATGGAAATTTAATCAGTATTTACTGCTATTTTTTAAGGCGCCTTGGGCGCCTTTTTTATTGCCTGTGACTTTTCACTGTAGAGTAATTGCTCAATACCTATTGTTTATTCAACAGACTCTGATAACGTAATTACAGCGTGACTCTGCACACATACTGTGCAAACTGTTTGCGCCAGCGCACAAAAATGGCCATACTAAACTGACTAATATCAAACGCATTAACTGTTTGGTCATGCTGGGGAATTACAATTAGCGTTAACCAAGACGAAGGCTAGAAGGCAGAGTGTGATATTAAATGCTAAAGCGCGATCCTCCAAAACAAAGTCGCTTTAGATTAACCAAGCTTGAGACGTTAGAACGATTCAGCTCATTAATATGACCAGTAAGAAAGCCAAAATAACAATAAAGAATATGGAAGTGCCTATGGAAAATTTAATTAAAACTCCTGTTGAGATGTTGTCTCATTGGGTAGAAACACAAGGTGATAGTGTTTACCTTCGTCAGCCAGTTGGCGGCAAATATGTAGATTTAACATGGCGCGAAGTTCAACAAAAAGTGCAGCAAATTGCGGGCTCTCTTCGTCACCTAGGATTAGAGCGTGGCGACAAGGTTGCCGTGCTGTCTAAAAACTGCGCCGAGTGGTTCATTGTCGATTTAGCACTAATGTACGGTGGCTATATTAGTGTACCTATTTACCCGACAGCTAATGCTGAAACCATTCGTTATGTTGTTGAGCATAGCGGAGTTAAGGCTGTATTTACCGGTAAACTCGATCACTGGGCAGAACAAGAAGCCGCTATCGGAGGCGAAATCCTACGCTTAGCAATGCCTTATGAAACAATGCCAGCCCAATACCATTGGGAACAGCTGTTAACACTTGGGCAGCCATTAGTTGATGAGCCTCTGCCAACAACTGACCAGGTGATGACCCTCATTTATACTTCGGGTTCAACGGGCAAACCTAAAGGCGCCATTCAAACATTTGCTAGCTACGCTTGGGCATGTGAAGCTGTAGTTCGCGACTTAAAAACCAATACCACAGATCGTCTGCTGTCTTACTTACCGCTTGCGCATATTACTGAGCGAGTCGCAATTGAAGGCTCATCGTATTATTCAGGCTCTACGGTTTCTTTTGTCGAAGGTCTTGATTCATTTGTTGATGATATTCAACGTTGCCGCCCGACAGTGTTTTTCTCAGTGCCGCGTTTATGGACCGTATTCCAACTCAATATTATTAATAAAATTGGTGAGAAAAAGCTTAAAACATTACTTAAGTTGCCCATTATTAGCAGCATTGTTAAGCGCAAAATCAAAAAAGGCTTAGGCTTAGATCAGTCTCGCTTGAATGGCTCGGGTTCAGCGCCAATTCCACCATCATTAATACAATGGTACCACTCCATCGGCCTGAATATTTGTGAAGCCTGGGGCATGACAGAAAACAGCGCTTACTCGATTATCAATTATCCATTTAATGCCAATAAAATTGGTACAGTAGGCCGCCCAGTTGAAGGTAGCCTAGTACGCAGAACCGAACAAGGTGAACTGTTAGTTAAAAGCCCGGGGTTGATGAGTGGCTATTACCTTCAAGAAGAAGCTACTGCTGCTGCCTTTACCGAAGATGGGTTTTTCCATACCGGCGACTTATGTGAGATTGACGAAGACGGTTATATCGAAATCACCGGCCGAGTTAAAGACAACTTTAAAACCTCGAAAGGCAAGTATGTTGCGCCAGTGCCAATTGAGCGTAAGTTAGCTCAAGACTCACACGTTGAATTGATTTGTGTTATTGGTTCCGGTTTACCGCACCCTATAGCGTTAGTCCAACTATCTGAAGGTTCTAAACTGCAACCTCGCGAAGAAGTCAGAACATCATTAAAAGCCACTCTCGACAGCGTGAATCCACATTTAGAGTCACATGAACATGTTGATGCTATTGTCGTTGTAAATGATGAATGGACCATCGAAAATGATGTGTTAACCCCAACACTTAAAATTAAACGTCACGTGCTTGAAAAAGCATTTAGCGCGAAAGTCGACGGTGTTCGCGGAGCAAAAATTCGCTGGGAAGATGAGTTGTAATTTGCAATGATTTTTTGCATTTATAGACTAAAAAAATACACGCTAATAGCGTGTATTTTTTTGACATATTCTGTCAATATACGCGCAATTAAATAGGCAGTGCTAATGTAGCGCCGCTTACCCTTACAAGGCAGACATAATCATGTTAATTGCGTTATCCATTATTGGCGGTTTTATTATTTTAACCTTTGGCGCTGAGGCATTAGTGCGTGGTGCTAGTGCTGTTGCACTGCGTTTAGGTATTGCCCCGCTTATCATTGGTTTAACCATTGTTGCCTTTGGTACTAGCGCTCCTGAACTCGCTGTTAGCGTAAAATCAGCTCTTGCCGGTAATCCAGGTATTGCACTGGGTAACGTCGTGGGCTCTAACATCGTCAACATTGGCCTTATTCTAGCGATAACTGCGCTGATACGCCCTATTACCGTGCAATCACAAATGGTTAAACGTGACATTCCTATCATGATTGCCGCATCTGTTTTAGTGTGGTTTTTATTACTCGATGGCGATGTTAGCTTTATAGACGGTGCCATTTTATTTAGCTTACTCCTTGGTTATTTAGGCTTTAGCTATATCAGTTCCAAAAATAATCCAGAAGATTTAGACGTAGATACTAGCCCACAAAAACCATTCATTTCAGTATTACTGATAGCTGTAGGCATAGCCATGCTTGTGGGTGGAGGGATTCTATTTGTCGACGGCGCAGTCGATTTAGCCAAACAATTTGGTATTAGTGAAGTCATCATTGGCTTAACGATTGTGGCGATAGGCACCAGTATGCCTGAGCTAGTCACCTCAGTGATGGCTGCGTTAAAAGGTCAAAGCGACATTGCTATTGGTAACGTTGTGGGCTCGAATATTTTTAACGTGCTCGGTATTTTAGGTGCGACCGCATTAATTCATCCGGTGTCTGCTGCTGGCTTTAATGAAATAGACTTTATCGCGATGCTCATTTTCGCCTTTATGGTCCTGCCTTTTGCCTGGAGTGGCTTACGCATTGGCCGCCGCGAAGGCGGCGTATTACTCGCGGGATACCTAGGCTATACCAGCTATTTAGTCATGCAAGTGGTGTAATCAACTCACTTATTTGACGTCTATTGAATAAATCAAATAAGGTCAACAGTAATGTTGGCCTTTTTTATTTGCACAACAATATGACATTTGTCACCCTGTTTTGATGACCTTTGTGCCTGATATTCACATCTGCGTTTCTCCATACTAGACCTATCCCAGCCTCATCTTGGTTGGGTTAACCAGGAGATAACCATGAAAACCTTACTACTTATTACAAGCCTTACCTTAGCCAGTCACAATGCATTTGCTGATATCAATGAAATCGATAACGCTGCCAATACAATGGATGTCACTCAGCTCACTCAATTAAGCGAAAACAGCCATGATTATGAACATGCCTATGCAAATTATCGTTTAGCTGTGACAGCCAACATTATCGGCCAGCGCCCCCTTACGGCCAAGTCGTTAACCCAAGCACAAGACACCTTAGAAGCCCTGTTAACACAACAAGCCTCAGCAGACTCTCAAGCATTACTCGCCGCGGTGTATGGAATGCAAATAGCCCTTGATAATAGCAAGGGCGCCGAATACGGCATGAAAACAGCGCTATTATTGCAACAAGCAACCAAGCTTGCCCCCAATAATCCACGGGTAAGTTTGGTAAAAGCAATCAATGCATTTTATACCCCCAGCGTATTTGGCGGCGGGATTAATAAAGCGCAAACCTTAGCCACCAAGGCGATTACACAATATGAGCAACCCTGTGAAACAATTTGTTGGGGTCACTCAGAAGCCTACACATGGAGAGGATTAGCCAAGCAAGAGCAAGGTGATCTGGCTGGTGCGATGCAAGACTGGCAACTAGCATTAGATATTGACCCGCAATATGGCTGGGCTAAATTTTTACTCAGCCAGCAAGCCGTTAAGCAATAATGCCAACACTTGAGTTAATGCGCAGTTACTCTATGATTAACTGCGCTAGGAGGCATCATGACATCGGATTTATCAACAAATAATCACAAAAGTTACGAGCAAAAAACCGCTTGGATATACCTGATTAACCTTGGGTTTTATTTTATTCCATTGTATTTTATGGCTGGTCAATGGCTAAAGATTTCAGTTGCGGTCGTATTACTCGTGCCATTTATTGCGGCCTATTTTTGGGCTTACAACGGCACTAAACAGCAAGCTATTAAACCCATCGCACTCATGATTATCATCTCTATTGGATCGTCATTCGTCAGCAGTGGTGCCATATCATTATTCAGTTTTAGCTGTTTTTTTATTGCCTTTTTTTATTCACTTCGTACGGCAATATTGAGTTTTATCGCGCTTAGCCTTCTACTTTTAACCCTCAATATCAGCATAGGCTACTCAGGTTACTTTTTTACCTTATATGGCATGGGAATTTGTCTGGGTGTGGGTATATTTGGAGTGATTGAGCAAAATCGCCAACGCATAAAACGCCAACAGCAACAGTCTAAAGATGAAATATCTCACCTCGCAACCGCTCTAGAGCGCGAACGTATAGCACGTGATTTACACGATGTCATGGGGCACCATTTAGCCGCTATCGCCTTAAAAGCAGAACTGGCCGATAAACTCATTACCGCAGGTAAAACTGATATGGCGCAGCAGCAAATCAATCAAGTGAGCCAGATAACACGCGATTGTTTAAGTCAAATTCGCCAGACCGTAACAAATTACAAACACCAAGGCTTAAGCCAGACCATTAATACGCTGGCACAAACACTAAGAGACAAATCTGTCGCGGTCACTATTGAAGGGCAATGGCCAACATTAAATAACCTCACCGAATCGCAACTGTGTCTAATGCTAACCGAATTGGTAAACAACACCATTAAGCACAGCAAAGCTGACCATTGCATGATTTCAATCCAAACACAGCCAACAAGCCTGTTAGTGAACTATATTGAAAACGCGGCGATTAATGCCTTTACTGAAGGCAACGGACTGAAAGGAATAAAAGAGCGCGCCGCCATTTTACACGCCGATGTACAGTATCAATTGAGCCCGCAATTTATCGTCACCATTACTTTGCCAATAACAGAGACAACATGAATATTTTACTCGCAGAAGATCAAGCCATGGTCCGTGGCGCACTGGCCGCCTTACTGACTCTCGCTGCAGATAATATCAATATCACCGAGGTGGAAGACGGCGACAAAGCCATGGCAATGCTTAAAAATCAACACTATGATTTATTGTTAACAGACATAGAAATGCCCGGTAAATCAGGTTTAGAATTAAGCCAATGGTTACAGCAGCAAAGCAGTAAAACCAAGGTGATTATCTTAACCACCTTTGGCCGAGCGGGTTACATCAAGCGGGCCTTAGAGTATGGCGTCAGTGGTTTTCTACTTAAAGATGCGCCGTCGGATGAGCTTATCAGCACCATTAAACAAGTGATGGCAGGCAAACGTATCATCGATCCTGAATTAGCGTTTAGCGCCATCGGTGAAATAGACCCGCTTAATGACAAAGAGCGTCGAGCGTTACGCCTCGCCAGCGAAGGGCTGTCTACTGCCGATATTGCTACCCAACTTTTTATTGCTGAAGGCACTGTGCGTAACTACTTATCTGAAGCCATTAATAAGCTTAGCGCCAGCAATCGCATTGATGCTGCGAGAATAGCGAAACAAAAGGGTTGGTTGTAAAGCATATTGCCTTGTTAGCAAACTCTGCTAAGATACCTTAAACACATGTATATAATTACAGTGATTATGGTTTTACAGCCTGAAATCACAATTGTTTTTATATCTTAATCATCAATGTAGGTGCGCAAAATTTGCTACGACTGGATCTTGTTCCAATCACTGACCTTAAAGGCGTTGCTAAAAAGGTCGCTGAGAAACTCGCCAAGTTAAGTATTAAGACAGTACAAGATGTACTGTTTCATTTGCCGCTGCGTTACGAAGACCGCACTCAAATTCACCCCATTGCAGCATTACCGCCTGGCACTTACGGTACCATCGAAGCTGAAATTCAATCGACTCAAATCATGCAAGGCAAGCGGCGCATGTTAGTGTGCAATGTCCGCGATCATAGCGGTATGATGAGCCTGCGCTTTTTTAATTTTTCGATGGCACAACGAAATGCAATGGAACATGGTGCGATTATTCGAGCTTACGGCGAGATCCGTCGCGGCAATCACCACAAAGAAATTGTCCATCCAGAATATCAAATAATCCATGCTGGAGAGACCATCACACTCAGCGATACACTGACACCGATTTACCCCACTACCGAAGGGGTTAAACAAGCCAGTTGGATAAAACTGACCGAACAAGCATTAATCATGTTAGATAACGGCGGTTTACCTGAGTTACTCCCAGCAAATTTGCAGCCCAATAATATTAGCCTGCGCGATGCACTCCATATATTGCACCGTCCATCGAGTTCAGTATCGCCATATGAATTAGAACAAGGCCAGCACCCGGCTCAACAGCGGTTGATTCAAGAAGAACTGCTCGCGCATAACCTGAGCATGTTGCAACTACGCCAACGCAGCAATCAAGACGCTGCCATTGCCATGCCAGCCACAGGACAACTGTTACAACCCTTTTTAACTCAACTTCCTTTTTCACCTACTGGCGCGCAGCAAAGAGTGGTTGCTGAAATCAACCAAGATCTCCAACACCCAAGGCCAATGATGCGCCTAGTTCAAGGCGATGTTGGCTCGGGAAAAACCTTAGTAGCAGCCTTAGCGGCACTGCAAGCAATAGAAAATGGTTATCAAGTGGCAATGATGGCACCCACTGAATTATTGGCCGAGCAACACGCAGCTAACTTTGCCACATGGTTTGAACCTTTAGGCCTCAAAGTAGGCTGGTTAGCCGGCAAACTTAAAGGCAAAGCCAGAGCTCAATCACTTGAAGATATCGCCTCTGGCGCAGCACAAATGGTTATCGGCACTCATGCGATATTCCAGCAAGCCGTTGTCTTTAATAAATTGGCCTTAATCATCATTGATGAGCAGCATCGTTTTGGCGTGCACCAACGTCTAGGTTTGCGTGAAAAAGGCATGAATCAAGGTTTTCATCCGCATCAATTAATCATGACAGCTACGCCAATACCGCGGACTCTTGCCATGACAGCTTATGCCGATCTCGATACGTCGATTATTGATGAACTCCCGCCAGGGCGAACACCTGTCACCACGGTGGCCATTGCCGATACGCGTCGGGAGCAAATCATTGAACGCGTTAGGCATGCCGCCGTAAACGATAACCGCCAAATTTATTGGGTATGCACCTTAATTGAAGAATCTGAAGTATTAGAATGCCAAGCGGCAGAAGACACTGCAGCAGAACTGAGTATCGCATTGCCCGAGTTAAAGGTGGGTTTGGTCCATGGCCGACTGAAAAGCGCTGAAAAACAAGCAATCATGGCGCAGTTTAAGTCAGGCGAGTTGAACTTATTGGTGGCCACCACCGTCATAGAAGTCGGCGTTGACGTGCCCAATGCCAGCTTAATGATTATTGAAAATCCAGAACGTTTAGGCCTTGCTCAATTACACCAGCTTAGAGGGCGAGTAGGACGTGGCTCAGTAGCCAGCCATTGTGTATTACTTTACAAAGCACCTTTGTCGCAAACCGCCACTAAGCGTTTAGGCGTGCTAAGAGACAGTAATGATGGTTTTGTTATTGCACAAAAAGACTTAGAGATCAGAGGCCCAGGTGAAGTCCTTGGCACGAAACAAACAGGATTGGCCGATCTTAAAATTGCCGATTTAATTCGTGACCAACACCTCATTGCCCCGACCCAAAAGTTAGCGGTTCATATAAATCAGCAAGCGCCGCAAAACATCGATGCCATCATTCAGCGATGGTTAGGCGATCGCCAACAGTACGTCCAAGCGTAAAGCTTGATCTAAAAATGAATTATTGTCGATTATCACCAGTTACCACTAGACAACGCTGTTGAATATTGCAAAATGGTATGACGCAGTATTTTTCGACTCCATCTAGATATTTATATCGATAGCAAACACGCCAAGGAATTGAAATGCAAGTTAATGAAGAAGATAGAATTACCCCTCAAACTGATGAAAAATCAGGTACCAATATAGCCTTTATTGCTATTGCGGTTATCGCGTTGCTTGCTGCCAGTAGCTATTTTTATTTTACCAGTGACAACAGTGAAGAGTTTGATCCTGTTGTAATGACACCGGTTGAGCTACCAGAAGCATTACCCGAAACGCCGATTGAACAAACTCCCATTGAAGAACCGCAACAAGCAGCCGCCACGACAGAGGATGACGTTGTGCCTTCAGGCGAGCCTGAAACGACTGGGACAACACCTGTAGCCGTTGAGCCATTACCGGCGCTAATAGAGTCAGATGACTTTATCGAAAGTAAAACCTTAGCCATTGCTAACGGAATGAAAATTGCGCCAATGATTTTGAAAAAAGACATTGCTCGCCAATTTGTAGTGTTTGTTGATAACCTAGCTCAAGGTGAGTTGGTGCGTAAAGCCAGTCCATTAAAGGGCCCAGAAACAGAGTTTTCTGTTAGCGAAATCACCAATAAAATATTTTTAAATCCAGACAGTTACCATCGTTATGATTTATATGCAGACTTTGTTGCAGGTTTGAACGAAAAAGATTTAGTCACCACTTATACTGAACTTAAACCTTTGTTTACCGAAGCATTTACCGAATTAGGTTACAGTGACGTTGATTTTGATAAGCGTATGCGAGCAGTGTTTACGATGGTTGCTGATGCTCCAATTATTGAAGACCCAATTGAATTATCTTCTGTTACAGTGAACTATCACTATGCCGATCCTAACCTAGAAGCGCTGCCGAATGCGCAAAAGCTATTAATTCGTATGGGGCCAGAAAATACTCGTAAAATTAAAGCTGCGGTCAAAAAGCTTCAGGCTAGCTTTCCAGCACAATAATATTTATTCGGGATAAAGTAAAAAATCCTTTGTAATAGCGCGGCTAAATTAGCTGCGCTATTTTTTTGAACAATTTTTTAACCAATACGCTTAACAAATAGTCTAAACATCGTTTTTTCTGTTGTGTGACTTCTTAAACAACCCTTGTTGGGTGTACAATTAGCGCCGTTAACACATGCTCAGCTATTAGCTGATGATGGTTAATACTTAGATAAGGATAGCTAGGCGGATATCGAGGCAAAGTAGTGCACTTAACATTTAAACTTCTCTCATGGGGCGCATGGTCACCAGACTTTCAAACCATTGAAAGTTGGCAGCATTGGCAATTGCCAAACACCACGGTTTCCGCAAACCAAGCCTCCCCTGCCTTACCGCATATTCCAGCCATGCAGCGTCGTCGATTTAGCCGTTTAACTAAAATGATGCTATCAGCCGCACATGATTGTCAGGTCGCCGCGCAAACTCGCAGTGTGTTTTCTTCTCGTCACGGCGAGCTCACACGAACGCTAGGCCTACTTAAAGACATTACTCAACAACAAGCATTATCACCTATGGCCTTTAGTCAATCGGTGCATAATACTGCCAGCGGTATCTTTGGCATTGTCAACCATAACACCGCTGCTTCAACTTCTATCGCTGCAGGCGAACAAACCCTGCCGCAAGCCTTAATTGAAACCTATGCTCAACTGGCCCAAGACCCAACCCCTGTTTTGATGATCTTTGGCGATGACCCTGTTCCGCCGGTTTACAGCGAATTTATTCATGAAGTTGAATTGCCTATCGCGTTTGGTCTGTACCTCGCGCTCGCTGATATTGAAGCCAAAAAGGGTGTCACGTTAACGCTCTCTGATCGCCCGCTTAACGCGCAAAAACCTCATAACATCAGCCTAAGTGAGCTTATACACCACATCGCAATCGCAAAAAATATCCAAGGATATTTATGCCATTGGTATTGGTCGCTAGAGCATCATGGTTAACTCACCGCATTCGGCACAACCCGCCAATCATCTTAATACCACTCAACCTGTAGCAACCAAGCTAACGGGGCTGAGGTATATCCCAAGATGGATAGCAGGGGTACTGTGTTATGCCGCATTTGGTTTAGGTGGTTTACTCAGCTCATTAACCATATTGCCAATATTGCGCTATTGGCCAGGAACGCCACAAGCGCGTACCGCAAGGGTACAACGTACTGTGAGTTTAATGTTTAGAGGTTTTGTTGCCATGTTAAGTGGTGCTGGCGTCATTAATGTCAGCACTAAAAATTTGCATTTGTTACAACACGTTCAAGGCCATATCGTTATTGCTAATCACCCGACACTGGTTGATGTAGTGGTATTAATTAGCTTAATGCCCAACGCTGGCTGTATTGTTAAACAAGGTTTATGGCGTAATCCATTTATAAGAGGTGTACTCTCCAGTGTCGGTTATATTCCTAATCGCAGTGCTAAATTATTACTGCAAGATTGTAAGCAAGTATTAACTAACACGACAAATTTAGTGATTTTTCCTGAAGGTACCCGCACACTGGTCGGCAGTGTTATCAACCCGTTTGCGCGCGGGGCGGCAAATATTGCCATCCGTACCCAAAGTGATATTTTACCTGTAGTTTTACGCACTGATGTTCCAGGGCTCACAAAACAACAAGCCTGGTACCAAATACCACGACAAACCATCAATATGTCAGTTGAAATCGGTAGCCGCGTACTGCACCATGACTATAAGATTACCCAAGGTAACGAAGCAAAAATGGCTCGGCAACTTACCCGAGACTTGCAACAGTTTTATTTAAACAGCCTATCAAACCCTATTGATAGCCATACTGATAAGAAACAAAATAATGAACTTACACAACCAAATTAAACAGCTGATTATTGACAGCTTAGACCTAGAAGATGTCACCATTGATGATATCGATACTGATGCAGCGCTATTTGGTGAAGGCCTAGGTTTAGATTCTATTGACGCGCTAGAACTGGGTCTAGCGATAAAAAAAGAATTCGACGTCAAAATTGAAGCCAATTCGGACGCAACTAAAGCACACTTTTTCAGCGTTGCTAGCTTAGCTAGCTTCATTGAATCACAACGTGTTTAGGAGCCAGCATGCAAAACCGAGATCAAATTTTTGCCATGCTCAGCACCATTTTAGTGGACGAGTTTGAAATAGACCCAGCTGACATCAGCTTAGAAGCATCATTGTATGAAGAGTTGGATTTAGACAGTATCGATGCCGTAGATTTGGTGATTAAACTACAACAACTCACGGGTAAGAAAATTCAACCCGAAGCGTTTAAAACCGTTCGTACCGTTAATGACGTAGTCAACGCTATTGAAGGGTTAATGCAAAGCTAATGCGGCTGATCCTGCAAGTTATTACCACGCTAGTGATTGTTGCTTACCCGTTAGCTGTGTATTTTGGATTACAGTATTTACCACCTGGGTATATCGCACTATTGCTGTGTGTACTGCTGTTAACGCGTATGCTCGTCACTAAGCAACAAGTGCGTGCAATGGTATTACCATTAATCGTGGGGATTGGCTTAACTGGGGCAAGTTTTATTGCTCAGCGTAATGACTGGTTATTGTATTACCCAGTAGTCATCAATATGAGTTTATTGGGGTTATTTAGTTATTCGCTCATGCATGGCCCCAGTATGATTGAGCGCTTAGCACGTATAACAGAGCCTGATTTACCAGACTCAGCAATTGAATATTTACGCACTATTACCAAGTTATGGTGCGGGCTATTTGTTGTCAATGGCGCCATAGCAGCCTACACAGCAATAGCTAGCAGCATTGAAATGTGGACGCTTTATAACGGACTGATAGCTTATTTGCTGATAGGCATGCTACTCAGTGGTGAATGGATTTATCGCAGGTTTTGGCTGAAAAAACATGACTAAACTTTTGCTTAACTGGTTAACCGATGGCCCTGCTGCTCAGCAGCTGATTAGCTTTGACCATCATGACATTATGACGGGAGCGCTGTTTTGTGCCCACGTCACTCACTTGCACAAACAGCTCAGTCAAAGCGATGCAAAGCGATGGTTACTGGCTGCGCAAAAGAGTGATTTATTTGCTGCGGGCTTATGCGCGGCTTTGCTCGCAGGTAAGCAGGTCATATTGCCTTCCAATACCCAGCGCGGCACGTTAAGCGAACTCAATCACGAGTTTGATGCCATTATTGCTGACAAACCATTATGCGAAGTGCGCGAGTTTATCGTCCTCAAAAAAGAGCTCAGCTTGCCTGCGGCACAATGGCCACAAGCCAAAAGCCTAGGTGAGTTAATTTTATTTACCTCAGGCAGTAGCGGTCAGCCCAAAGCCATTACAAAAACCCTTAATCAACTGGATGCCGAAGTCAGTATTTTAGAACATACCTTTGCCCAGCATTTGCCACATTGTTCTGTGGTATCAACGGTATCGCACCAGCACATTTATGGCTTATTGTTTAAAATTTTATGGCCGTTAGCTGCCAGTCGCGCATTTTTAAGCGAACAAATCGACTTTCCTGAAACTCTAAGTTATTACCTCGCCATCATGCCAAACCTGTGTCTCATTAGCAGTCCGGCGCAGTTAACTCGCTTGCCAGATGCCTTAGATAATCAGCCACAACAACGGATTCCGAGTTTAATTTTCAGTTCAGGTGGCCCGTTAAATTTTGAGGCAGCGCAAGCGGTAAAACAATGCTTTAAACAATTACCCATTGAAGTATTTGGCAGCACCGAAACTGGCGGTATCGCCTATCGTCGCCAGCATCAAGCATTGCAAACATGGCAACCGTTTGAGCAAGTTAACGTTGATGCAGATCCGCAAGACGGCGCGTTAATGTTGCAGTCTGTTTATTTAGAAAGCCCAGATACTTGGGTAAAGTGTGATGACAAAATCGAGTTGGTTGAAAATGGCCAATTTCGTTTACTGCACCGTTTAGATCGTATTGTCAAAATAGAAGAAAAGCGCTTATCACTCGCGCAGTTAGAGCATCTATTACAAACACACCCGTTTGTCAGCGACGCGGCCGTCACCGTATTAGAGCAACCACGTACCATGCTCGGCGCGGCCGTATGCTTAAATGAACTGGGCAGACAAACGCTCAAAGATGAAGGTAAGTTAGCGATTAACACCGCATTAAAGAATCACTTACTCAGCCAATTTGAGCGCATCACTTTACCTAAGCGTTGGCGCTACCCTAAAACCTTGCCGCTTAACAGCCAGGGTAAACGCACTTCAGCCGATATAGCAGCTTTATTTATTCATGATTAAATCCGAATTACCGCAAATTATTCATCAACATGCCGAAGGTGAACAATGCCATTGGCGCTTGTTCATTAGTGGCGACTTGGCTTTTTTTGATGGCCACTTCCCTGAGCAGGCAGTGCTGCCAGGTGTAACGCAATTAGATTGGGCTGTAAAACTAGGCTGTAACGCCTTTGGCTATAGTGCCAATATCGCCACACTCGAAGTGCTTAAATTTCAGCAACTTATTTTGCCTAATACCTACGTTGATTTAGTCATTGAACATCAAGCACACAAGTCGAAACTGATTTTCAGTTACCGTGATGGCGACAAACGTTTTGCTTCTGGTCGAATTGCCTTTAACACCGCCATTAATACCGACATGAATACTGAGAGTGACTCATGACACTGGCGTTAGTGATCCCCAATTACAACCACCATATCGCGATAGAAAAAACCTTAACCGATTTGGATCAATACCAGTTGTCTTGTTATTTGGTCGACGACGGCAGTGACGATCAAACCCGTTACGTGCTCCAAGCATTAGCGGATAAGTTTAGCTGGGTGACTTTAATTCAACATCCTTACAATCGAGGTAAAGGCGAGGCGGTAATGAGCGGCTTACGCCAAGCGCACCGCGATGGCTTTAGCCATGCATTGCAAGTTGATGCCGACGGCCAACATAATTTAGCCGACATCCCCTTGATGATATCCACCAGCGACCAACATCCTCGCGCGTTAATTTCAGGCCAACCGCAATATGATGAGTCGGTACCCAAAGGTCGCTTATATGGCCGTTACATTACCCATTTTTGGGTGTGGGTAGAAACTCTCAGCTTTGATATTCAAGATTCTATGTGTGGTTTTAGAGTATATCCGCTTGCGGCTACCGAGCAGCTGTTTAGCCAACAGGCGCTGGGTGAGCGCATGGACTTTGACATTGAAGTCATGGTTAAACTGTACTGGCAAGGTACGCCCGTGGTGCATGTGCCAACAAAAGTCATTTACCCAGAAGATGGCATTAGCCACTTCCAAGGCGTAAGAGACAATGTGCGTATTAGTTGGATGCACACCAAGCTGTTTTTCGGCATGTTAGCCCGCTTGCCAGGCATTATCGCTAAACCACATTTAGCAAAAAAGGACTCAACAACACAAGGTTCAAACCAGCCTAATCAAGAAAATCAGTCAACTCAAGCTACAACTAAGCATTGGTCTGCCATGACCGAGCGCGGCAGCTTTTGGGGTATTAAATTTTTAGCCCAATGCTATCGCCTTGGTGGACATTGGTTGTGCCGCGCTATTATGTATCCGGTGATTTGTTACTTTTTCCTTACCGGTAAAACGGCTCGTGATGCATCATTAGATTTTTTACACCGAGTACAACAGCAACAGCCCAATCATCCACAGCTTAACAGCCCAATAAATTGGCGCGACAGCCTTAAACATTTTTTTGCTTTTGGAAATGCCGCTCTCGACCGAATAGATGCCTGGTGTGACAGAATTAACTTAGCGCAAGTCGACTTTAACGACCGTCACATTCTGGCTGAACAAGTGGCAACTGGGCGCGGTGCGGTATTGATTGTGTCGCATTTAGGCAATATGGAACTGTGCCGCGCTATCTCCATCCACCAGCAAAAAGTCAAAGTAAATGTGATGGTACTGACCCAACATGCTGAGAACTTTAATAAAGTCATGCAGCAACTTAATCCGCAAAGTAGCCTGAATTTAATCCATGTAAATGAGCTCGACCCCAGCACTGCGATGTTGTTACAACAAAAAATTGATCAGGGCGAAATAGTGGTAATTGCAGCCGACCGCACCTCATCAAGTAGCCAGGGTCGCGTGACTTATTTACCTTTTTTAGGCCAGGACGCAGCTTTCCCGCAAGGGCCATTTATTTTGGCCAGTTTATTAGATTGTCCGGTTTATACGTTATTTTGTATTCGCCAACATGGCCGTTATCAAGTCCATGTTGAGCACTTAAGTGACACGCTCAAAGGCCCTCGCTCAGGCAGAACTGCACGCTTAACGGCTGCCATGAGCCAATATAGCCAGCGTTTAGCCCATTTTGCGCAACTCGCGCCGATGCAGTGGTTTAACTTTTTCGATTTTTGGCGCAAAGACGAGCTGGTCATCCGTAATAACCAGCATTCACACTCAAGCGCAACCCCATTCCCCAGTCAGGACAGATAATCTCATGAGCCACACATCTTCAGCAGACGCTACCGATAACACTGTACATTTTGGTCAACACTATCTCAGCCTTGAACAAATTGTTGCTGTCGCCAAAGGCGCCCAAGTTAAGCTCACTGACACCGCTGACTACGTTGAATATATTCAAAAAGGCGCTCGTTTCATTGATAGTTTGTTACATGAAGAGGGCGTAGTTTATGGCGTCACCACCGGCTATGGTGACTCTTGCACCGTCAATGTAAGCTTAGATTTAGTCCACGAATTACCACTGCATTTAACCCGTTTTCATGGCTGTGGCTTAGGCGATAGTTTTAGCCCAATGCAATCACGCGCCATTATGGCATGCCGCCTAAACTCATTGGCTGTGGGTAAATCTGGGGTGAGTTATCTATTATTGCAACGTATTGAGTGGCTATTAAACAACGACATTACCCCCATCATTCCCCAGGAAGGCTCGGTTGGTGCCAGTGGTGATTTAACGCCATTGTCTTACCTTGCTGCAGTATTAGTGGGCGAGCGCGAGGTCATGTACCAAGGTAAACGCCAAGCCACTAAAGATGTGTATTTACAACTTGGCATGATGCCATTGAGGTTGCGCCCTAAAGAAGGCCTCGCATTAATGAACGGCACTGCCGTCATGACAGCACTGGCGTGTTTAGCCTATGACAGATCGCAATATTTGAGCCGTTTATCAAGTCGTATAACTGCGATGGCGTCGTTAACCCTTAAAGGTAATGCTAACCATTTTGACGAGATTTTATTTGCCGCCAAACCTCACCCAGGGCAAAACCAAATTGCCAGTTGGATCCGTGAAGACTTAAACCATCGCACTCATCCGCGTAATTCCGACCGTCTACAAGACCGTTACTCAATCCGCTGTGCACCGCATATTATCGGGGTGTTACAAGATGCTCTGCCGTTTATGCGCCAGTTTATTGAAACCGAACTCAACAGTGCCAACGACAACCCGATTGTGGATGCTGAAGGCGAACACATACTCCATGGCGGCCACTTTTATGGCGGGCATATAGCCTTTGCTATGGATGCGATGAAAAACGCCGTGGCCAATATTGCCGACTTGATTGATCGCCAAATGGCATTAGTGATGGACCCGAAATTTAATAATGGTTTACCGGCTAATTTATCGGCTGCAACAGGTGAGCGCCGCGCCATTAATCACGGCTTTAAAGCGGTACAAATCGGCGTGTCGGCCTGGACTGCTGAAGCGTTAAAAAACACCATGCCTGCCAGTGTGTTTTCGCGCTCTACAGAGTGCCATAATCAAGATAAAGTCAGCATGGGCACCATTGCCGCGCGAGATTGCATGCGCGTACTGCAACTAACAGAACAAGTGGCAGCAGCGGCCTTATTAGCCATGAGCCAGGGGATCCAACTGCGGGTGATACAGCAAGAGTTAGATCCGCAGTCATTAACCCCATCGCTCGCTAAAACCCTTGAGCAAGTGAGCAACGATTGCGAGCTGCTCACTGAAGACCGTCCTTTAGAATCAGTACTGCGCCAAACGGTTGAAAAAATTCAACTCGGTCAATGGGAGGTATGTTAAATGAAAGGTTTACTACTCACCGAAATGGAAATGGTGATCCCGTTTCACGATGTCGACTCAATGGGCATTACTTGGCACGGTAATTACCTGCGCTATTTTGAAGTTGTACGCTGTCAATTACTCGATAAACTCGGTTATAACTATCGCACTATGCTTGAATCAGGCTATGCCTGGCCGATTGTCGACGTACAGGTTAAATATGTTAAAAGCAGCACCTTTGATCAAAAAGTCAAAGTGATTGCCGCCATTGTTGAGTGGGAAAACCGTTTGCGAATTAACTACCAAATTGTCGATGCCCAAACCAATGCGCGCATTACCAAAGGTTATACCATCCAGGCCGCGGTAGAAATTGCCACTCAGGAGTTATGCTTTGTAACGCCAGAGGTGTTTCAACAAAAAATTCGTCCGTTATTAGATGAGAGCCAAGCCTGATGCCAGTAATTAAGGCGCTATTGCTAACAAGTCTCCTACTTTGCTGGAGCACTCTAGTTGCCAATGTAAGCGCAAACCCGGCACCCATGGCTGCTGATAACAATGCTGAAAGTTCGCAGTCACAGAGTTCATCTACACAAGCCCATACTGACGATAAGGCTCAAGAGGATGAGGCTCAACTGACAAAGGCTCAATTAGCGCAAATTAACAGTTTGTACCAACAACCGGCTAGCTCTTCAGCCCTTAAGGCGTTAGCGCAGCAACTGAATTTACAAGCCGATACTCGCGGACAATTCCTGCAACAACGCCATTTAGCGGTGCTCAAAAAACCATTGCAAAGCCAGGGTCGGTTTATTTTCAGCCCTACACAAGGCTTAGTTTGGCAACAACTTAAACCCTTTAACAGTTTAATGGTGCTTAAAGATCAGCAGTTAATTCAGCAAAATAGTCAGGGAAAAGTGCAACAACTCAGCGCAGCAGCCAGCGGCAATCCTATCGCGCAGCAACTGCCACGTTTATTGCAGGCCATCATGGCAGGCGACATTGAAGCGCTACACGCTGACTTTGCGTTATTTATGGTCGAAGAAAAAACGGGCGCGCTGTGGCAACTCGGCTTACAAGCTAACGACCCACAAGTGCATGCTGCTATGGGTAACATTACCCTCAGTGGTGACACTCACATTCGCTCACTCATCATGACCAGCCAGCAAACGGATATCAGCGACTACACCTATATACAATTTACCAATACTGAACATGGCCCGCTTAGCGACAGCGAACTTGCACTATTTAGCCTAAACAGTGAGTTAGCTCAGTAATGCCTCGCAACCCATTTAATCTATTTATCTCAGCCAAAAGCAGCTTTGCGGTATGGTTGTTATTGCTGCTTGCCATGTTAATTAGCGGCGCTTGGCAATGGCAGCAAGGCGCGCGGATCCAAACTGATATTTTGGCCATGCTGCCACATTTACAACAAGACAAACTCACCGAAACAGCATTAGATACCGTCGAAAAGAGGCTGGCGAATCAAGTATATATTGCACTGATAGCAGAGAACGACAACCAGGCAATTAGTGCGGCTCAGCAGGTCATGACCTCATTACAAAGCCCGTCATCACAACCGTTTATCGCCATTCGAAGCGGCGCAGATAATCAGTTAGAAGAGTTAGCCAAAGTGTATTTTGAGCATCGCTTTCGTTTACTCACTCTCGAGCAAACACATGCGCTAGAAACAGATAACTGGCATGAGTTATTGGCCGCAGCGCAAAGCCAGCTTTATAGCGCCTTTGGTTTTGCTAACAGCCAACTGTTAGCGAGCGACCCGCTGTTATTGTTTCCAGCAAACTTGTTGGCGCTTTCACCGAATAGCAAACTTCGTAGCCAACAGGGTATTTTACTCACCGATACGGATAGCGGAGTCGCCGCAATTGTTATGGCCAAAGGTCGTGACAGCGCGTTTAGTCCTACTGCTCAGCAACAACAAATGCTTGCACTACAATCTGCATTTAGTCAGATAACTCAACAGTATCCGCAAATCCGCGTTCTCAAGGCTGGGGCATTGTTTCATGCTATCGCTGCAACCGAATCAGCCAAACAAGAGATCAGCAGAATCGGCTTAATCTCAATGCTGGGCATTGTATTATTGGTGTTATTGGCATTTCGCTCAGTGATGCCATTAGTAGCCGCGGTACTCACCTTAACCACTGGCGTCGTGTTTGCTTTTGTCGCCACCCTAAGTCTATTTGGTGAATTGCATTTACTGACATTGGTGTTTGGCACCAGCTTAATTGGCGTGGCCATTGATTACAGCTTTCATTTTTATTGCGAAAAACAAGCACACCCTAATGACACCGCCAGTGACACCATCAAGCGTATTTTTCCCGTTCTGACGCTCGCATTAGCCACCAGCGCAAGTGCATTTATCGCCATTGGTTTTACGCCTTTCCCAGGGATGCAACAAGTCGCGGTATTTTGCGCAGCGGGCTTAATTGGCGCGTATCTCACCTTGCTTTTAATATTTCCGCTTTTGGGTAATCAGTCACTAAAACAGACTCGAGGGCTTGGGTTTGCTCACGCTTATTTAAGCTGGCTACACCGCGTATTTATCCCAACAAAACCGGTACAAAAAGTCGTATTAATGCTGCTGCCTGTTGGTGTGTTAATGATGCTGTTTTTCGGGTTATCGCAACTCACCGCCAACGATGACATTCGGCAATTGCAGCAGAGCCCAGAGGCGATAACCACTGAAGAAAACCAGCTGAGACAATTGCTCAGCGGCGGCACAGATAACCAATTTATTTTAGTCAGTAGCGCTAATGAACAAGACTTACTGCAAACACTTGAGCAACTAACCCCAGTATTAGAGACGGCCATCTCGAACAATGAAATAGATCAAGCGGTTAGCATCAGCCGCTTTATGCCGAGCATGGTACGTCAGCAGCATCACTACCAACTACAGCAACAGCTTTACCAACAACACTTAGCTGAAATCATTGAGCAAATGGGCCTAGATGACAGCATAAAGGCCAGTTTAATGGCCGAGCTTAATCAGGCTAACTCAGCATGGCTTACACCTCAAACTGTGCTTAAGCACGCCAATGATGACTTAAAAGCCTTGTGGTTGGGTGATGTTACAAGCGCTAACACCACTAAACAGTATGGTGCAATTGTATTACTTGGCGGTATCCATTCACTGCCTGCGTTAACTCAGCGGCTCGCGAATCAAGATTGGCCTTTAGGGCAAGTAAAAGTGATTGATAAAGTAGGTGATATATCTAAGTTGATGGGTCAATATCGCCAACTGACTTTGCAGTTGTTAATGTGGATTTTTGCGCTCGCCAGCATTGCCTTTAGTGTTAAATATGGCATTAAACTGGCGCTCGCCATTGTTGCGGTACCAGCACTTGCCGTGTTACTTACCCTGGCTTGTTTGGGGTTAGTTGGCTCAAGCATTAGTTTGTTTCATGCCCTAGCCTTCATTTTAGTGCTGGGTATTGGTATTGATTACAGCTTATTTTTTGCCGAAGCTAAACACACTCGTGATGGAGTGATGATGGCAATATTTATGTCGGCCTGTTCAACCTTATTAGCTTTTGGTTTACTGGCACTGAGCCAAACCCATGCGATTCACTTTTTCGGCCTAACGCTTTTATTTGGTATCAGTTTTGCTTTTTTATTAGCGCCGTTTATCTCATTTTTTACAAGGAAGTCACTGTAAATGTTAAGCAGTCAAACAAGCACACTCAGCAACATGGACGTCGACGTCGCCATTATTGGTGCCGGCCCCTCTGGCGCGATAGCTGCCAGCTTATTACGCCAACAAGGTCATAAGGTTGTGGTGGTTGAGAAACAACAGTTCCCGCGCTTTTCTATCGGTGAGAGTTTACTGCCTTGCTGTATGCAATTTATTGAACAAGCCGGTATGCTAGATGCGGTTAATCAGGCCGGATTTCAGTTTAAAAATGGCGCCGCATTTCGTCATCAAGGCCGTTACACCACATTCGACTTTACCGATAAGTTCACTCCAGGCCCGGGCACCACATTTCAAGTTCAGCGCGGCCAATTTGATAAATTACTGGCCGACACCGCCATCAGCCAGGGCGTCGACATTCGCTTTGGTCATCAGGTTGATTCGGTAGATATTAGCGCTGAGCCCACACTGCAAATTACTAATGAGCAAGGTCAACACTATCAAATCAATGCCAAGTTCATTGTCGATGCCAGCGGCTTTGGTCGAGTATTGCCCCGGTTATTAAACCTTGAAAGACCATCAAACTTACCGTCACGCAGTGCTATTTTTACCCATATTGAAGATAACATTAGCGATAGCGAATTTGACCGTAATAAAATCCTCATCAGTGTTCATCCCGAACATAAAGACATTTGGTATTGGCTCATTCCCTTTAGCAATAACCGCTGTTCTATTGGTGTTGTCGGCGAGCCACATTTATTAGCGCATTTAAGTGGCAGCCTGGAGCAACAGTTGCTGGCGATTATTGCTGAAGAACCCGATTTAAAGCGCTTACTTGTTAATGCTAAAGTAGTGCAACCCTGTGCAACGCTCCAGGGTTACTCGGCCAATGTGACCACACTTGCCACTCACAAGTTTGCTTTATTGGGTAATGCGGGTGAGTTTCTTGACCCAGTATTTTCATCTGGGGTCACTATTGCAATGCAGTCGGCCGCCATGGCGTGCGCAACTCTTGATAAGCAGCTCAAAGGCGAAACTGTCGATTGGCAAGCGGATTACGCTGAGCCGTTAATGCTTGGGGTTAATACCTTTAGAACTTATGTTCAAGCCTGGTATGACGGCCGTTTTCAAGATGTGATTTTTTATCAACAGGCGAACAACAATATTAAGCAAATGATTTGCTCTATTTTGGCAGGCTACGCATGGGACACTAAAAATCCTTTTGTTAAAGAATCAGAGCGTCGCCTTAATACTATCGTTGAGTTATGTCGGGAGTTAGACGTTGCTTAAGCGTAGTCGTGCTATCAAGGTGATTGGCGCAGTGTTTTTGCTGTGCGCATTGGCAAGCTGTAGCCAACAATTTACCCGACAAACCTGTATGGCGATAACCAGTCAGGCTCAATATTGCCTAGCGCCTACCGTGACGACCCTTAATGACCAAAGCGAGATCAGTCTAAGCCAAATGATCAGCATGAACCGCGGCCAGGATAATCATGAATTACTGACTCAATTAGAGCTCACCTCACAGCGTATGACCTTAGTGGGGCTCGCGCCATTAGGCCAGGCATTGTTTACCCTGGTGTACGATGGCCAAACCTTACAAAGTGAGCAAAGCAGCTTGTTAGGCGATGCCTTTAATGCCGAATACTTAATGGCCATCATGCAGCTTGTCTACTGGTCTACGGAGCAAGTTAATCAACAACTCACAGATGCTCAGTTGCTGGATACACCTTGCGCAAGTGCATTATGCAAACAGTTAATCGATGCCGATGGCGAGCAAATCAGCATTAGCTATAGTGATCTCAACCCGTGGCAAGCAAATATTAGCGTCACCATCAAATCAGCCGACATTTTGTTGCACATCACGCCACTCGAGTAACCAATGACAAAGACTGAGCACACAATATGAATAACCAAATTGCAATAACCCATATCGGACTTTGTACGCCATTAGGCAACTCGCCTGAAACAGTGTTGCAGCGCTTGGTCAATGGCGACACCAGTGCCATGCAATACCGTGATGATTTATTGTTTAGCGGCCCAACGATTGTCGGTAGCGTAAATGATGATAGCCTTATTGATATTCCCGAGCATTTACAGTTGTTTGCTTGTCGAAATAATCAGTTACTCCATACCGCAGCAATGCAAATTGCCGAGGCTGTGAGCGAGGCAAAAGCACGATATGGCGCTGATAGAATTGGCGTAGTATTAGGCACGAGTACCTCGGGAATTTCCAAAGGAGAAGCGGCATTAGCCTATCAACTCGAACATGGTCACTTTCCACCGAGTTACCATTACTCACAACAAGAACTGGGCAGCACTAGCGACTACCTCAAGCAGTTATTTGAGCTCAGCGGCCCTTGTTACACAGTATCGACCGCATGTTCATCAAGTGCCAAAGTCTTTGCCAGCGCACAACGATTACTGCAAGCAAACTTGTGTGACATGGTTATCGTGGGCGGCGTCGACAGTTTATGCCAATTAACCGTAAATGGATTTAACTCGCTAGAGTCTATTGCTAAAGCACATTGTAATCCGTTTAGTCAGCACCGCGATGGCATCAATATTGGTGAAGGTGCCGCATTATTTACCTTAGCGCGTGGCCAAAGCGACGTCATGCTAGCGGGCATAGGCGAATCTGCCGATGCCCACCATATTTCAGCGCCGCATCCTGAAGGCTTAGGCGCTATTGCCGCCATGCATAGCGCATTAGCCGCGGCCAATATTCAGCCAGAACAAATCGATTATGTTAATTTGCACGGCACTGCCACCCCAAAAAACGATGCCATGGAATCACGCGCAATCACCAAGGTATTTAGCCCAGCATTACCGCCGTGTAGCTCAACCAAACCCTTAACAGGCCACACTTTGGGTGCTGCTGGCGCCATTGAGGCAGCATTTTGTTATTTACTGCTCAGCCCACATAATTATCTTCAACAGTTGCCCCCTCATATATGGGACGGTCACGCTGACAATAACGACCCAAGCATACCCTTAGTGAGCGACAACGCTTCACAGCACGCCAATTCACCGCTAGCTAATTCACAACCAGCAAAGTCACAACCAGCAAAGTCACTCAACTACATTATGAGTAACTCATTTGCCTTTGGTGGCAGCAACGCCAGCGTTATTTTTTGTAAAAAGGATGCCTAAAACCATGTCGACCCTTATTGCTGACGCCACGCTATTAGGCCACGATATCAGCGAGTTTGTGCCGCATCGAGCGCCAATGATTTTGATTGATAAGCTACTCGAACATCAACCCGACACTCTGCTTACGGCTATCCATATTAGCGAAGCAAGCGCTTACTTTGACAACACAATCAATGGTGTGCCCAATTACGTCGGCATTGAATACATGGCGCAGAGCATTGCAGCATTAGCAGGCGTTGAAGCCAAGTTAAAGGGTGACAAAGTACGCGTCGGTTTTTTACTTGGAAGCCGTAAATTACAGATGCACATAGGCCATTTTATCCTTGGGCAAACCTATCACACCAAGGTAAGCCGCCTTTATCAAGAGCCTTCTGGTTTAGCGGTATTTGATTGCCAAATATTTCATCAAAACCATGTGGTCGCCTCGGCAAACGTCAATGTGTTTCAACCACTAAACACTCAAGCCTATATTAACGAAAACCAAACAGAACCTAGCAACTCATAATAATAAAACAGCACATCATGGAGAGACTTGTGACTAACAGAGTATTAATTACCGGCTCAAGCCGGGGGATCGGCAAGGCCATTGCCATTAAATTAGCCGAAAATGGTTTTGATATTGCGCTGCACTTTCACAGCAACCATAGCGCAGCGGCAGAGGTACAACAAACACTCAGCGCCCTTGGCGTTAATGTGAGTTTATTACAATTTGATATCGGCGATCGTCCTGCTGTAAAACAAGCCATTGAAGCCGATATTGCCGAGCATGGTGCTTATTACGGGGTGATTTTAAATGCCGGCATAAACCGCGATACCGCCTTTCCCGCCATGACAGAAAACGAATGGGACAGTGTTATCCACACTAATTTAGACGGTTTTTACAATGTGATTCACCCCACCATCATGCCGATGGTGCAAGCCCGTAAAGGTGGACGCATTATTACCCTCGCATCGGTTTCGGGTATTGCCGGTAATCGCGGTCAAGTCAATTACAGCGCCTCTAAAGCAGGCATTATTGGTGCAACAAAAGCATTGTCGCTTGAGTTAGCCAAACGCAAAATCACCGTGAATTGCATTGCTCCAGGGTTAATCGAAACCGACATGGTGAGTGATTTCCCAACCGATTTAGTCAACCAAATGGTGCCAATGAAACGCATGGGCAAACCCAATGAAATAGCCGGTCTGGCAAACTTTTTATTGTCTGATGATGCCGCATACATCACCCGCCAAGTTATCTCGGTCAATGGAGGCATGATATGAAGCGCGTAGTCGTCACTGGTATGGGCGGGATTTCGGCTCTAGGCCAGGACTGGCAACAGATTAAAGCCAGTTTATTAGCCAAGCATAATTGTGTTATTCGCATGGACGAGTGGGATCGCTATCCTGACTTAAACACTCGCCTCGCGGCGCCCGTGCGTGATTTTGCAGTGCCATCACATTACTCACGTAAAAAAACTCGCTCCATGGGCCGGGTGTCACTCATGGCAACCCGCGCAAGCGAGCTGGCGTTAGAAGACGCAGGGTTGTTAAATGACCCTGTATTGAGCTCAGGCCAGGTTGGAGTAGCCTATGGTTCATCAACCGGCAGTACCGACCCTATCATGGGCTTTGGTGACATGCTAAAAACCGGTGAAATGTCAGGACTGACCGCCACCAGCTATATCAAAATGATGGCCCACACTACGGCGGTAAATATTGGGGTATTTTTTGGCTTACAAGGTCGTATTCATACCACCAGCAGTGCCTGCACCTCTGCCAGCCAGGGCATAGGTTATGCTTACGAAGCGATTAAATACGGTATGCAAACCATTATGTTAGCCGGCGGCGGTGAAGAGCTGTGCCCAACGGAAGCCGTGGTATTTGATACTTTATTTGCTACCAGCACTCAAAATGATACTCCCGAACAAACCCCACGCCCATTTGACTGTCAGCGTGATGGTTTAGTCATAGGAGAAGGAGCCTGTACGTTAATACTCGAAGAGTTAGAACACGCTCAAGCTCGCGGGGCAACAATCTATGCTGAGCTTGTTGGCTTTGGCACCAACTCTGACGGTCAACATGTGACTCAGCCCAATGCATACACCATGGAAGTGGCCATACGTTTAGCGCTAAAAGACGCGAAACTGTCGCCGCAAGACATTGGTTACATCAGCGCGCACGGTACTGCTACAGACCGTGGCGACATTGCCGAAACCGCAGCAACGCATGCTGTTTTTGGTGCAAATACGCCAATATCATCACTCAAAAGCTATACCGGCCACACGCTTGGCGCCTGTGGCTCACTCGAAGCCTGGACCAGTATCCAAATGATGAACGAAGGCTGGTTTGCACCAACATTAAACCTCAATGAAATTGACCCTGAATGCGGCAAGTTGGATTATATCCAGGGCGATATTCGCCAGCTTGATACCCAATACATCATGAGCAACAACTTTGCCTTTGGTGGTATCAATACTTCACTGATTTTTAAACGCTGGAACTAAGAAATTACTCACATGATAAAGGACATAGCATGACAAAGAATTTAAGCAACATGGCTATCAGCGGATTACTGATAGCCGTAGGATTATTGAGTTCGTTATTCACCCCGTTAGTCAGCGCACAAGAACCGATTGTACAAGAGCAACAATACCTCGCGATTTTTCAAAGTGACAACCACGCTCAACAAATACAGGCCATTGAAACCTTAATCATTTCAGGGCCGCAAGATGTCGGTGTATATGACGCGGTAGAAGCATCGCTTAAACAGAGTTTAGCCAGCGCAACTGACAAACAGGCTATTGATTATTCATCTTGGCTTGCTAAAGGTTTAGGCTATTCTGGCAACGAGAAATATCGTGCTACGTTAAGCCAAATCGCCGAAGGTGATTACCATAAAAAATTACGTAAATATGCCAATGAAGGTATTACTAATATTAGCCAATACGTCATTTGGAATCCCATTCTGCACGCGCAAACGCATGTCGATTTAACGCCACGTTTAAATGCATACAGCAACGCTTTAGCCAGTGATGACCTGATATTAATCCGCATTGCCGCTAAGCGGATCATGTATGAACGAGAATATAGCGAGGTGATGTTAACTCAACTTAGTGAACAATTAGCTCAGCCACGCCTGCTTGACGACAGCCGTTTAGCCATTGATACCTATGCCTGGTTAGCCAAAGCCTTAGCCAGCTCAGGTAACGATAAGTTTAAACCAGTCATTGAAGCGATAGCTAACAACGCAGACAATAAAAAACTGCGCAGCTACGCCAAAAAGTACTTAAAAACCTATTTTTAAGCGCTTATGCCAATATTTAGATGTTTCTATCTAAGATAAAATAAAAACAGATGTGAGCAGTCATGCTGACATCTGTTTTATTTCAAAGCCTACGTACTCTAAACGCTACACTTTATAGGCGGCGGCCTTAGTTTGATAATCTTCGGTAATGCGTTTCATTTCAACAGCACCAACCGCAAGCTTCTGCACTTGCTCAGATAACACCACCACTGCTTTGGCATTCTCTAAAATCTCTGCACCAATTTGGTTGAGTTTATTGGCTTGTTCTTGAGTGCCATTGGCAACATTGTTGCTTAAGGTAGAAACTTGGCCAATTTGCGCGGAACGCAAATCGAGTCCCTTAGCAATATTATTAGTATGCTGCACGTTTTCTGAAGTGCGCTTTCTGCCTTGGTCCATCGACTCAACTGTTTTTAACATACTCACGTTTAGACGACTCAACACTTTTTCAATACCATCTGTAGATTGGCTCGTTCGTTGCGCTAGTGTACGAACTTCATCGGCAACCACTGCAAAGCCACGGCCACTCTCACCAGCTCTAGCGGCCTCAATTGCCGCGTTCAGCGCTAGTAAATTAGTTTGATCTGAAATGCTGCGAATAGCTTGCAGCAACGAGGTAATGGCCGCTACATCTTTGGTCAGTTCGGTTAAAGACTCTGTCACCTCTGTAGTATTAGTTTCAAGCAGTTGCATGTCTTTCATGATGCTAAGCGCACTTTGCCGATCGCTAATGCTTGAACTTGCAGCATCTTTAGCTTGCTCTGCAGATAACTGGCTATCGTGAGCCATTTGCTGAAAATGGTCTATTACCACTTGCGTAGCATCGGCTATGACATGAGCTTGATGAGTTTGTTGCTCCACTGAACGCTGAGTCTTATCACTTAAATTCATTAAATTATCAGAGGTATTGGCCATTTTCGTGGCAATATCACGATAATCATGAAATAACTGCGACAACTCTTCGAGCATTAAATTAAACGACATTTCCGCTGGCGTGTCTGCTGATGGCAACCGAACGGACAAATCTTTATTGGCTGAAATGGTTTCAATCGCGCCAGCAATACGCTGGTTAGCCACGGCATCTGTGCGCATAAACAAGCCGATACGGATTAAAATAAAGGTCTCTACCGCAGCAAATAATGCATGGACCAACACAATGGTCCAATTACATTCACCGGCAAAAATCATCACTGGCGTATCAAATAAACTGACACCTTGCAGTTGGATATAGGTCAAGCCAACATGATGCACCGCAACGGTTAATAATGCCGCCAGCAAGGGTTGCCAGCGTAAATAAATCAAAAATACACCCATAGAAGCAAAAATATGGAAGTGCATCTCAAGCATGCCCATCTGGCTTTGAATCAACAACCCAGAAACGGTCATCATAATCACCGCCCCCACAATGGCAAATAACTCAGTGCCTTTTAATAAGCTGTAACTTAACTGCACTAAGACTAAAATCGCAATCGCAGCGATAGTGCTAAATGTCAGCATTTTTGCCCCAAAAAAGCCACTCATAAACAGCAGTGGCCCTTGTAGCATTAATATTTGGTAAATATATGAATCATGCTTTTTTAACAGCGTTGTTGTTTGGTTATCATTCATAAACAGGCCTACATTTCAGATGAAATAATGTGCTTAAGCTCATGCAGCATTTTGGGTGTTGAAAGCTGCTTAGCCGTGTATATTCTTGCAAGTTGTCCATCAGGGGACACTAAAAACAGTTTACCAACATGGTTTATGCTGGTGAGTTCATGATTGATATTTTCAGACAATCGCCTATCTAATCGCTGTAACTGCTCATCAGATAATGACGCGCTCACAAAGCGAGGAGATCGATCATCAATTAAACTTTTACGCACTTCGGGGGTATCGTTGTCAGGATCAATCGTTACAAACATAAATTGCACCTCAGCCCCAGTAAACAAAGCATCCTGCTGTATGTGTTGCTCCAATTGAATCATTTGTTGGACCCGTATCGGACAAATTTCAGAGCACGATAAAAATCCTAAGAATAAGTATGTATATTTACCCGCGGACGCAGGAAATTGATGCGATTGCTGTTCAGCATCTTGCCAAGTAAAGCGTAATTGCTGGTGGTCGTTAATATTAATGCCGTAGGATTCACTGCCTTGATACCATTGGCTTAACACCATAAGTATAGGGATCATTCCTAAGCAAATACAAATTAAAACCGACGCAATAACCACTTTTTTTAATTGCATAGGTTAACGCCTTTTTGTGTCAAAGGACCCACTAACTCAACAATATAATGATAGCTGGATTGACTCAAATACAATGGGTCAACAAGATAGAAATATTTTGATTAGGCTGTGAGTTGAGATTGATATATTTCCAGCAATATATCTTAACGCTCAATACGTTGCAGATAACAACTTGGATCAACACAAGAGAGAGTAATACAAAAAAGTGGGTAGGTTCGCCAATAAAAACGCCCAAATCGTGTAGATTTGGGCGTTATGCATAGGTCAAGATAATTGAATTACAAGGTAATCGCGTCGATAGTCTGCTTAGCTTGGCTCATTCCCGCTTTGGCGGCATCTGGGCCCATATTCAATGCTTCGGCGTATACGGTTTCAACATGAGTAATACCAATAAAGCCAAGTACGGTAGTTAAATAAGGCACCACGTGATCTGTACTTCCGCCTTTATGTGCGCCGCCACGCGTAGTGACAATAATCACACGCTTACCCTCAATTAATCCTACAGGGCCTTTGTCGGTATAGGCAAATGTCACACCCGCGCGCGCGATAAAATCGATCCAACTTTTTAAGGTTGTCGGAATACTAAAGTTATACATTGGTGCGGCTATCACAATCGTGTCATGGGCTTTGATCTCAGCGACTAATTCGTCCGACAATATCAAAGCGGCTTGTTGGCGCTCAGATAAATTGTCGCCGCCACGTAAACCTGCAGCAATCTCGCCATCTAACATCGGCACTGGGTTGCTACCTAGGTCACGAGTTGTTATCTCAGCACCTTGTGCACTCCACTGCTGAGTTGCATAGTCAACAAGTGCTGAAGATTGAGAGTATTCGCCTAAAATGCTCGATTTTAACATGAGTACTTTTGTCATCGTTTATTCCGCCTACTAGGTTAAGTTTATTCAGTGAGGTCTCTACATAATCGACCAATGACATCAATATATTGAACGATAAAAAAGAAAAAAAGCGGATAAATGTAGCAATAAGGTTCGATTAATTAGAAAGGTTTACTCAGGCATCACTTTAGGTAAAGACACATAATGACCCGTAAAAGCAGCACACAGCTGTTCGTTACAATATAGTCCGACTTCTAATGTGACCTTAATCCGCTTGCCATCAGCTAAACCAGACATATCAGTATTCGGCCAAATCACTTTCGCAATGGGGTCGGCCGTAATAGGTTTGATGTACTTTACGTTGGCATCAGCTAATACAATGTCCCCTTGTAGCGTTAAACGTTGTTGTTGCAACCACACCATGCCCCAGCCTGTTAGGGTCATTAGCGTATAAATGCTGCCAGCAAACATAGTGTTATGCAGATTAATATTCGGGGTTAATGGCGCGGTGACCTGTAATTCAGTGCCACTAAAACGAAGCGGCTGAACCTGCATAAACTGGCTTAAAGGAATGGTGCTATGCCATGTATTTTGTAATTGAGATAACAGTTCGCTAAAACCACTACCGATTGGCATTACATTGTCTTGTGACATTACCACTCCTTATCGTCTATGCCTTATTTAAAAGTTAAACCTGCAAATTAAAGGTCACTGGGCCGTCATTGAGTAATTCAACTTGCATGTCGGCACCAAATTGACCCGTTTGAGTTTCAATGCCTTGTTGGCGGCAAAAATCCACAAAATCGAGATACAATTGCTTAGCTTGCTCTGGGGTGGCTGCACACGAAAAACTTGGCCTTAAGCCTCGCCCAGTGTCTGCTGCCAAAGTAAATTGCGATACCACGAGTAGCTGACCGCCCACTTGCGACACATTAAGGTTCATTTTGCCGTCATCATCGCTAAACACGCGATACTTCATGACCTTAGTTGCCAGCTTTGCCATTTTTTCAGCATCATCTTCGCGCTCAACACCCAGTAATACCAGTAACCCTTGATCAATTTTACCGATCACTTCGTCATCAACCGTAACAGACGCACGCTTGACCCGTTGAATTAATGCAATCATAAAATCCTAATAACCTTAAATAAGCGGTAAAACATAATGCCATGGAATATCCCATGTCGCGCGATACAAATATCACGCAAAATAACCCGGCTAATTATCTATCATCAAAAAGAATTAAGACTTATCCACCGTTGAATCTGCGACTGCTTTAGCCTGTGACTGATTTGATGTCATCACGGGATCATGAACATTCATCTTTTGAGCATTATCGTCTTCGCTCGAGGCTTCACCTTCGGTAAAGATCTCTGCTTTCATCTCTTCTGCAATCAACGCTAAGCTGTCTAAATATTCAGGTAAGGCGGCGGTAATTTCAGCACCCAGTAACACGATCATCCACGATAGATATACCCACACAAATAAAATAGGGATAACAGCTAACGCACCGTAAATCGCTTCGTAACTAGGGAATTGCGTCACATAAAATGCAAAACCTTTTTTACCGGCTTCAAAGAGTACCGCAGCCACAATAGCTCCGAGTAGCGCATGTAAAAAACGCACCTTTTGGTTAGGCACCACCATATACAGCAATAAAATAGAGGCCACAGAAAACAACAATGGGATCCGCTCTACAATCCACGGCACAATGCCCGAGAGCTCTGTGCCAGTCACCACTTCTAGTGACACCACATAAGATGTTGCCACTAAACTTGCACCAATAAGTACAGGGCCTAAAGTAAGCACCATCCAATACATTGAAAATGACACCACATATGATCGTTTTTCGCTAATTCGCCAAATGTTATTCAACGCTTTGTCGATGGCCGATATCAACATAATTGCGACAAACACTAATGCGATAATACCAACAAAGGTCCCCTTAGAAGCGTTTGCGACAAACTCGTTGATATACACTTGCACCGTGTCGCCGGCGGCAGGAATAAAGTTGTTATAAATAAACCCTTCAATCTTACCTCTAATACCCTGGAATACCGGAAAAGCCGATAGCATCGACATCGTCACGGCCACCATCGGCACTAACGACAACAAGGTGACATAGGCCAAATGGCCCGCACGGATATTAATTTGGTCATCGGCGAGGCGTTGTTTTAGGTGCAGTAAGAACTGGCCAATACCAGTGAAAAACTCGACGAATGGTCTAAAATCAAACTTCTTGGGCATAATAATCCTTATTTCATAGTCCGTTAGTAGAGATAACATTTGTATTAAGCCACTAACTTCGTACAATGTTATAACATATTAGTGCTAAAAGAATGGAGCAAATTGATGTCTCAGCAAGGTTCGGCGGGTAATGTCCTCGCAGCAGTAGCAAGTTTATTTTTCCCAGGCCTAGGGCAACTTTTACAAGGACGCATTTTAGCGGCATTGTTATTTTTCTGTATTACGGCAGTATGCTACTTCTTTTTCGTATTAGTCATTCCCGCCATTATTGGTGGCCTGTTCCATTTATGGAGCATTATCGACGCTGCAAAATTTAAATCAGGCAGTTAATCAAATCTGATCGTTAACCTCTTTAAGGTTACGTTCAACTCAAACAATAAAAAGAGACACATTGATGAAAAAATGGATATCACTGGCACTATTAAGTAGCAGTTTACTGTTGAGCGGTTGTCAAAGCGCCTATTACGGTGCCATGGAAAAAGTCGGCTATCACAAGCGCGACATTATGGTTGATCGTGTTCAAAATGCCAAAGAGTCACAAGAAGAAGCACAAGAGCAATTCAGTTCCGCACTCGAAGAAATGCAAGCTTTACTGGCTTTTGATGGCGGCGATTTAGAAGACGCCTACAACAAAGCCAAAGATGAATATGAGTCGGCACAAACTGCGGCGGATGAAGTCACAAATCGTATTGGTAAAGTGGAAGATGTCGCCGATGCATTATTTGAAGAATGGCAAGATGAAATCACCGAGATAAGCAAAGCCAGCTTACGCCGCAATAGCACCAACAAACTGAACGAAACCAAGCGCGCTTATACTTCATTAGTGAGAGGCATGCGCCGTGCAGAAGCTAAAATGCCACCGATTTTAACCGCAATGAAAGACAATATGCTCTATCTAAAGCATAACTTAAATGCTCAAGCAATTGGCGCGATTAAAGGTGAATTTGCTAGCTTACAAACTGACATTTCAAGCTTAATTAATGAAATGAACAAGTCGATAGAAGAGTCGAACAAGTTTATTGCGTCAATGGAGCAAGGTTAGTCGCTCTCTCTAGCATCATTAGGTATTAGGTATTAGGTAATTTGAGTATTGGCTATGTAAGCACGCCGAGCATAGCCAATATAATCAATAACTGACTACTCTATCGGCGATGCGTCGACTGGCAGTACGTTATGACTAAATATTTGTTTTAACACTACTGTGGTTTCAATATTAGACACGTACTTTAAGTTACCTAAAGATTTTTTAATGAACTGCTCGTAGGTCACTAAGTCTTTGGCGACTATCTTTAATAAATAATCATGCGACCCGGTGACGACAGAGCACTCCATTACCGCAGGTAATTGCGCTACCGTACTCTCAAACAATGCTGTTGACTCATCTGAATGCTCACTCAGGCGCACTGATGCGTACACCACGACACTTAGGCCCACTTTTGCAGGATCTACCTGGGCACCATAGCCTACAATGACTTTATCAAGCTCAAGCTTTTTGACTCGACGCAAACAAGGCGTATCTGACATATTTACTTTGTCGGCTAATTCAGAAACCGCCATTCGGCCATGACGCTGTAATATTTCTAATAGCTTTAGGTCTTTCTTATCCATTAAACAGATCGCTTTTTTAGTCAGAATCAAATGAGTGATTAATTATATAAATATCATATTTTTGAGTGAAATCCTCTACAAATCGTACTTGAGCTCAAAAATATCACGCCACTAACCCAATTATACCTTCGATATTCTGGCTACCAACAAAAATGCCATGAAGTAATCTTCATGGCACTCTTTTAACTGTGAATGATTCACCGCGTTAACAGTCGTCAATATCGACTTCTACCAGAGGTTGCTCACCCGCAGCTAAGGGTTGTGAGTAACGAATTTCACATTTATTAGCAGCATAGTCGGCGTTTGGACGAATTCGTAAGCCCGTGCGGCCTGATGATGTATAAGTGGCTAATTTGAACTCACCACCATCAGAGATATCCGCAATGTTAATCATTCTTGCAATGCCCGCTGAAGTATGACGCGGATACCCGTAAGCGAGCGTAATCGATTGCCCTTGTACCGTAATACTATTACCTAGACCATTCCCCGTTCCGGCAGCAGCAGTTTCATCGCAACTGGTACTAATGACACATGCTGAATACACCATGGTTTTACCACTATTAATGGCGGCGGCAACACCTTGCATTACACTGGCATAAGCATCACTTTTTAAGCTGATAAATTTAGGGGCTGCAACAACCGCTAAAACACCCAAAATAATGATTACCACCACTAACTCGATTAGAGTAAAGCCATTGGGTTTGGTTTGCGCACGACGAGAGATTGTTGCGAGTCGACTCATTTTGTAATTACAATCCTTAATCTAAATACGTTAAGTGCATAACTGACTTTATCATTAATTCTATCGTTATTTTTGCATGGGTGCGATGACTAACACGCATGCATGACTTGGTCTTTACCTGCATGCTTAGCTTGATACATGGCAACGTCTGCACGATGAATAAGACTGTCTGTATCGGTATCGACACCATCGTATTGAGCAATACCAATACAGGCGCTAACGTTTAACTGGTGACCGTCTATTTTATAAGGCTGCTTAATTATTTCTAATACCCGTTTAGCCTTGCGGTTAACAATATCACACTGGTTATCGTGCTGTAAAAGTAACACAAACTCATCGCCACCATAGCGAGCTAAAATATCACCAAACTCAAGACTGGCCGCAACCTTTTGCCCAATACTGACCAACAGACTGTCACCGATGCCATGGCCATAAGTATCATTAATCATTTTAAACCCATCTAAATCGATAAATAAAAGGGAAAATGGTTGTTTTGCATCAATACGTTGCTGGATAGTATTTCTAATCGACATACGATTAGCGAGCCCGGTTACCTGGTCATGATTAGCTAAATGCAATGCTTCGGCTTGAGCCTGGGCTAAATCAGCGGTTTTATCTTTTACACGTTGCGCTAACTCTGCCTGACTACTAATAACTTGCTTCGACATGTAATGAAAACTGTCAAACAAGGTCACAAACTCGGTGGTTTCAATACGCTGCTTAGTCCAGGGGGTGAGTTGAGTTTGCTGCTTGGCTAAAGCACATGCTTGAGCGGTAAGTGCAGCAATCGGTCGCGTGATCAATCCGGTCATCCACCAGCTTAGTAGTAAACAAGCAAAAAACGATAGGGAGGCAACCCATAAAATGGTATTAATTTCAGATTCTGCTCGAGCATACAATTCATCCAATGGTTGCGGGATCATTACTCCCCACCCCGTTGTAGGCACAATAGTATAAGCCGCTATCATATCCTGCTTAACAGCCGGAGAATAAAACTCCATCACACCAGTATTGCCGGCCATCATTTGTTTCACAATGTTGACTTTAGACAAACTTTTACTGTTTGCTTGCCACTCTTTATTCGGGTGAGCCAACACATTACCTTGGCGATCGACAATAGCAGCATGGCCTTTTTTGCCAAATTTAACCGCAGACTGCAATAAACCAATAAATGCAGGATTCATTACCGCCAACCAGATACGTTTCTGGTTATCTTGACGGATCATATACAAAGTTGGATTCGCGACACCGAATTTATGCACGTCAGTAAACGTTGCGCTAGATAATTGAGAAAGATCAAAAACATTATCACCCTCGATTAACGATAAAGGCTGTGATTGTGCGGGACCAAATAACACGTTGACGAGCTGGCCTTGAGCGTTATATTCACCAACAGACTCAACATCAATGTCTTTAAAAAGTGAAATAAATTCAGAGGAAATTTGCTGTTTAATAACAGAATCAGTGGCGCGATTAAATATCGATAACGCGTCGACACTATAGCGGTCTAGTGCTTGTGATAAGTTTTTTGCTAACAATAAATGTTTGTCATGAACTGTTCGATATTCATTATCGAGCGCATTATGGCTGGTCCACAACGCTAAAACACAAATAGGTATCAAAGACACCAAGGTCATCGCAATTAATAACAAATACCTAAATGATAATTTCATCTAATTCTCATATGCAGAACTTTTGAGCAATACAATGGCAGGGGAAATATTGCCGTGCGGAAAAATACGAACGCAACACCTTAGACACATCTGTTTACATTTGCAACATACTGTATAACAAAAAACCCCGATAATTGCTTATCGGGGTTGGGTATTTTGCAATACTGAATCGTTTATAAAAACCGACTCATTATAGGCTGTAATACATCTCAAACTCTAATGGGTGAGTAGTACGTGCAACACGCTCAGCTTCACCTTTCTTAATTGCGATATAAGATTGGATGAAGTCTTCACTGAATACGCCACCTTTAGTTAAGAACTCATGATCAGCTTGTAGATTCTCAAGAGCATTTTCTAAAGACGTTGCTACTTGTGGGATCTCAGCCGCTTCTTCAGCAGGTAAGTCATACAAGTCTTTATCCATTGCTTCACCTGGGTGGATCTTGTTTTGAATACCGTCAAGACCAGCCATTAATAGTGCCGCAAAACCTAAGTATGGGTTTGCATGTGGATCAGGGAAACGCGCTTCGATACGACGGCCTTTAGGGCTTGGTACCACTGGAATACGAATTGATGCACTACGGTTACGTGCTGAGTAAGCTAACATAACTGGCGCTTCAAAATGCGGCACTAAACGCTTATAAGAGTTAGTGCTTGGGTTGGTGAATGCGTTCAATGCACGAGCGTGCTTGATAATACCACCAATATAGAACAAGGCCATTTCGCTTAAGCCAGCGTACTTGTCACCCGCGAATAAGTTAACACCGTCTTTTGATAATGACTGATGCACGTGCATACCGCTACCGTTGTCGCCAACGATTGGTTTTGGCATAAATGTCGCTGTCTTTCCATAAGCGTGAGCCATGTTATGAACAACGTATTTTAGAATTTGGATTTCATCTGCTTTTTTAGTCAAAGTGTTAAAACGTGTAGCGATTTCGTTTTGACCCGCTGTAGCCACTTCATGGTGATGTGCTTCAACAACTTGACCCATTTCTTCAAGCACTAAACACATTGCTGAACGTAAGTCTTGTGATGAATCGACAGGCGCGACTGGGAAGTAACCCCCTTTAACCATTGGACGGTGACCTGTGTTGCCATCTGCATAGCTAGTACCTGAGTTCCAAGCCGCTTCTTTTGCGTCGATTTTAACGAAACAACCTGACATATCAGTGCCAAAACGCACGTCGTCGAATAAGAAGAATTCTGGTTCTGGACCAATCAATACGGTGTCAGCGATACCAGTAGACACAAGGTATGCTTCTGCTTTTTTAGCAATTGAACGTGGGTCACGGTCATAACCAGTCATAGTGCCTGGCTCTAAAATATCACAGCGAATAAGGGCTGTTGTTTCTTCGGTAAATGGGTCTAAAACGAATGTTGTTGGATCAGGCATTAATACCATGTCTGATTCATTGATGCCTTTCCAACCTGTGATTGAAGAACCATCAAACATTTTGCCGTCTTCAAAAAAATCTTCATTTACTTGATGAGATGGAATAGAAACATGCTGCTCTTTACCTTTAGTGTCGGTAAAGCGCAAATCAACAAACTTAACTTCTAACTCTTCAAGTTGCTTTAAAACTGATTCAACTGACATTCTTAAGCCTCCGGTAGGGTAAAGGGTTGTCCCTTAATATAATCTTGGTATTCGCCAGATGGTGCATCTGGAAAACGAATTTTCATTTTTACGATTACTGCCATTAAAGCGATAATCATGCCAATTAGTTAACCTTTTGATTTTGTTAATTTTGAAAATATCAAAGATCAACAAAACAAACGCTTCGCACCAATCTTGTGCACCACTATGTTTCAATGTGGTGCAAAAGTCCATTGTGGTGCATATGCAAATTGATAAAGTTTTAGCCACTGTCACATTTGTGTATGACAAGCTTGTTACTATGACTTAAATAAAGGTTTTAACGTGTTTTTTGAGCTCGAGCAAGCTGAAAAAATTGATGTGTTCAAAAATAATCCTATCTACAAAAGCCGTGCTGAAGTAGAATGGCACGCTTTTTTATGGTGTCTATGATTATTCAGTCGCTATAAAGCCCCCTTTTTTTGTTTGCTGGTTTAGAGGTTTATCCGTGTTAGAGAATTTACGTAACATCGCCATTATTGCCCACGTTGACCATGGCAAAACAACCCTGGTTGATAAAATGTTGGCGCAGTCAGGAACCCTTGCATCTCGTGGAGAAGCTACTGAGCGGGTTATGGATTCTAACGATCTTGAAAAAGAACGTGGGATCACCATTCTGGCAAAGAATACTGCCATCCAGTGGAACGACTACCGCATCAATATCGTAGACACTCCTGGCCACGCTGATTTCGGTGGTGAAGTAGAACGTGTTCTATCTATGGTTGATTCAGTATTACTATTGGTTGATGCAGTTGATGGCCCAATGCCACAAACTCGCTTTGTAACCAAAAAAGCGTTCGCTCAAGGCCTTAAGCCAATTGTTGTTATTAACAAAATTGACCGTCCAAGTGCTCGTCCAGATTGGGTTATTGACCAAGTATTCGATTTATTCGTTAACTTAGGTGCCACTGACGAACAGTTAGATTTCCCTATTGTTTATGCTTCTGCGTTAAATGGTTTCGCGACTTTAGATCCAGAAGAAACTAGCACTGACATGACGCCGCTATTCCAAACCATCGTTGAGAAAGTGTCTTTCCCAGACGCAGATGCAGAAGCGCCATTCCAAATGCAAATTTCTCAAATCGATTATAACTCATACGTGGGTGTTATCGGTATTGGCCGTATTACTCGTGGTAGCGTTAAGACTAACCAACAAGTGACCATTATTGGTGCTGACGGTAAGAAACGTAACGGTAAAATGGGCCAAGTATTAGGTTACATGGGTCTAGACCGCACTGAAGTTGAAATCGCTAACGCGGGCGACATCGTTGCTATTACAGGTTTAGGCGAGCTTAAGATTTCTGACACAATTTGTGCAGTGAATGCAGTAGAAGCAATGCCACCGTTAACGGTTGATGAACCAACACTAACGATGACATTCCAAGTAAACACTTCTCCGTTCGCGGGTAAAGAAGGTAAGTATGTAACTTCACGTAACATTCTTGAGCGTTTACAAACTGAATTAGTTCACAACGTAGCATTACGTGTTGAAGAAACAGACAGCCCAGATCGTTTCCGCGTATCAGGCCGTGGTGAATTACACTTATCGATTTTAATTGAAAACATGCGTCGTGAAGGTTATGAATTAGCCGTATCTCGTCCAGAAGTTATTCTAAAAACAATCGATGGTGAGCTATGTGAACCATACGAAACCGTAACAGTTGACGTTGAAGAAGACCATCAAGGTACCGTAATTGAAAAATTAGGTACACGTAAAGCTGAAATGAAAGACATGCAACTTGACGGTAAAGGTCGTGTCCGTATCGACTTCATTATCCCAAGCCGTGGCTTAATTGGTTTCCAAACTGAGTTCTTAACTGCTACTTCAGGTACTGGTTTGATTTATCACTCATTTGATCACTACGGTCCACATAAAGGCGGTGACATCGGTCAACGTGCTAACGGTGTATTGATTTCAAATGCTACAGGTAAGTCATTAACGTTCGCACTATTCGGTTTACAAGACCGTGGTCGTCTGTTTATTGGCCACGCGGCCGAAGTATATGAAGGTCAAGTTGTGGGTATCCATGCTCGTGCTAACGATTTGACAGTTAACTGTCTTAAAGGCAAGCAGCTAACCAACATGCGTGCATCTGGTACTGACGAAGCTCAAGTACTGACTCCACCAATCAACTTGACTCTTGAGCAAGCGCTTGAGTTCATCGATGATGACGAGTTAGTAGAAGTAACGCCTAAGAACATTCGTGTTCGTAAGAGATTCTTAACTGAAAACGAACGTAAGCGTAATAACCGCAGCTAATTCTATTCAGTAAAAATACTTAGCCCAGATAATTATCTGGGCTTTTTTATGTCTGCATGAAAACATTTAACTAGGAAGTTTAATTAAAGATCTGTAATACTCATCGACAATATTTAACATTAATTAGGAGTCGATATGAGTATGTTGCAACATGTCAGTGTGGCAAAACAGGCCAACGTGTATTTTAATGGCAAGGTCACGAGCAGAAGCGTGTTGTTTACTGATGGCAGCAGACAAACTTTGGGTGTGGTACTTCCGGGTGAATATGAGTTTTCTACTGCTGAAGGTGAAATCATGCAAGTGACTTCTGGTGAATTCGAGGTGTTATTGCCCGGCGAAACAGACTGGAAAGCATTCAGCGCGGGTAGCCAATTTGAACTTGCACCAAATGTGAGCTTTAGCTTACGCACGAGTCAAATATCAGAATACTGCTGTCACTATATCTAGTGGTAAATCTAGCGTATTGCCAGATCAGCTTAATCACGACAGATTAAGCTGATTTTTTAATAAAAAGCGTCTACTCTATGAAAATATTGATTTTCAAGGAGTTCAACATGCGCGCAATCTTACTTATTGGCTTGCTTATCATTAGCGCCAACAGCCTCGCGACCGTTTATCACTGGGTAGATGAGAATGGTAAAGTACATTATTCTGACGAACCAAAAACTAACGCAGAAGCGGTTGATCTTAATCAGAATACTCAAAATAGTATGACCATCAATACCCCACCTCAAGCCAATGTCACGCCCGAAGCAGCAACTCAAGTTAGTTATACAGTCACGATTATCTCACCTCAAGAAGAGGCCACCATTCGCGATAATAATGGCGATTTTAGTGTTAGCGTCAGTGTTGCACCAAAACTGCCAAAAGGCGCCAAAATGATATTATTAGTTGATGGTGTAGCCACTACTGAGCCACAAACTTCAGCAACATTCCAACTCAGTGGCATTTTTAGAGGCGAACATAACATTGTTGTGAATGTGGTAACACAAAGCGGCAAAGTACTTGCATCTAGCTCTCCAAGAAAGGTATTTCTACATCAGGCATCAGTATTTGGACCGGCTAAAAAGTCTAGATAGCAAAGATAAAAACTATAATATTCATTAAGTTAAAACTTATATTTAGGTTTTTAGTCTTGATTGCTGTTTGTGTGGAATAGGTTGCAGCCTGCACCAAAGTGGTGCACCATGTTAGTGCAACCCCATATTAGGACGGCGAATGGACACCAATAACCTACTCAATCATTTAGTTACGGCAGTGCTGGTTATCAACACCGAGCTAAAACCGTGCTATGCCAACGCTGCGGCGGCGCAATTACTTGGGATAGGCAATCACAAACTACTTGAGCAAACTTTACCTGAGCTTTATCAATTAATGGGAGTAGAGCCACAACTACTTCGTGATGCCATTGCAGCAGGCCAAGGCCTAACCGTAAATACCGCAGCACTAATCACTCTTGACGGGCAGCATCACACAATTGATATCACCTTAATGCCAATTGAAAATGACACAAATCTGAGCGTTTTAGAACTACGCCAAGTTGATCAGCAACGCCGAATTCATCAGCAATTAAATATGGACGCCCAGCAGCAGGCTGCACAGTTTTTAGTGCGTAATTTAGCTCATGAGATTAAAAATCCATTAGGTGGTCTGCGGGGTGCAGCGCAGTTACTCTCTCGAGAATTAACCTCTCCAGATTTAAAAGAGTTCACCAGTTTAATCATTGAACAAGCCGATAGGCTGCGCAATTTGGTCGACCGACTTTTAGGGCCGCAACGCCCAACTCAACACTCAGCACACAGCATTCACCAAGTGGTGCAAAAAGTATTAAAACTCGTACAAATGGCAATGCCAGACAATATTAAAATCAAGCGAGATTACGATCCGTCGATCCCAGATTTACAAATGGATCCAGATCAAATGCAGCAAGCTGTGCTCAATATTGTACAAAATGCCATTCAAGCATTGGAGCCCTGTGGCGGTGAGATTTTAATAAAAACTCGCACTCAACATCAGGTCACCATTGGTACTCAACGCTATAAATTAGTCTTAGCACTGTCGATTATTGATAACGGTCCAGGCATTCCCCTCGATTTAGTGGACACCCTTTTTTACCCTATGGTCACCGGTCGAGATGAAGGTTCAGGCCTAGGGCTATCGATTGCCCATAACATTGCCCGTTTACATGGCGGCCGTATTGATTGCGTGTCAGCACCTGGACACACCGAATTTATTATTAACCTGCCATTACAATAATTAGCATGCCCTTTATTGGCAGAATGAGGTTTTAACATGAACATAAGCGAACAAGTTTGGATCCTCGACGACGACAGCTCTATCCGTTGGGTATTAGAAAAAGCACTCAAAGGTGCTTCGTTATCTACCGCAAGCTTTGCCGCTGCCGAATCACTGTGGCAAGCATTAGAATCATCACAGCCACAAGTGATTGTGTCAGACATACGTATGCCAGGCACCGACGGATTAACCTTACTAGACCGCTTACAGCTGCACTATCCGCATATTCCCGTCATCATCATGACAGCGCATTCAGATTTAGACAGTGCAGTGAGTGCCTATCAAGCGGGGGCGTTTGAATATCTGCCTAAACCATTTGATATCGATGAAGCCATTAGCTTAGTTGAGCGCGCACTAACTCACGCCACAGAACAAACGCCTGTTGCAGCAGTAGATACCGCAGTCAAAACCCCAGAAATCATTGGTGAAGCACCGGCTATGCAAGAGGTGTTTCGGGCAATTGGGCGTTTGTCTCGCTCATCTATTAGCGTGCTCATTAATGGCCAGTCGGGTACAGGTAAAGAATTAGTCGCTGGCGCATTGCACAAACACAGCCCACGTAAAGATAAATCATTTATTGCGTTAAACATGGCGGCTATCCCTAAAGATTTAATCGAATCGGAGTTATTTGGCCATGAAAAAGGCGCATTTACTGGTGCGTCTAATGTGCGCCAAGGACGCTTTGAACAAGCCAATGGTGGTACGCTATTCTTAGATGAAATCGGCGATATGCCATTAGATGTGCAAACGCGTTTATTACGCGTACTCGCTGACGGCCAGTTTTACCGCGTTGGTGGTCATCAAGCGGTACAAGTTGATGTGCGTATTATTGCCGCGACCCACCAAAATTTAGAAGTGTTAGTGCAAAAAGGCACGTTTCGTGAAGATCTGTTTCACCGCTTAAACGTGATCCGCGTACATTTACCTCCGTTGTCACAACGCCGTGAAGATATCGCGCAACTTGCGACTCACTTTTTATCGACCGCAGCAAAAGAGATAGGTGTTGAGCCTAAAATTCTAACGAAAGAAACAGCCGTCAAACTGGCAAACCTGCCATGGCCAGGTAACGTTCGTCAGCTGGAGAATACGTGTCGCTGGTTAACTGTGATGGCATCTGGTCAAGAGATTTTGCCACAAGATTTACCTCCTGAGTTACTCAAAGACCCAGTTTCAAACCAACAAAAACATGCTGGTGCAAGTGATTGGCAAACGGCATTAACAGATTGGATAGACGAAAAGCTCGCGGCAGGTGAAAGTGATTTATTAACTGAAGTGCAACCAGAGTTTGAACGTATTTTGCTGGAAACCGCATTACGTCACACCCAAGGCCATAAGCAAGAAGCAGCTAAGCGTTTAGGCTGGGGACGTAATACGTTAACACGTAAACTCAAAGAGTTATCGATGGACTTATAAGGTATGGTTAATAAGATATAATTATTAACCCCTTATATTACATGACATTATAGTTTATCTTGGTCTCTATGTGACTATGCACTCACATTAATAAATTATTTTATCTTATTCCATAAGCGGTACATGCAAATCATATTTCCAGTGCTAGAATGATCAACCAATAAAGCGATAGTGGCTTGTCCCAAGTGCAAGGATAGATTTTGGATTTTGATGCTCAATATGGTGTAGTCATTCACCAAGACTTTATTCCGAGACATGCGGATGATACCTATGCGAAAATTTTCGGCTATGAAAACGCGCAAGAAATTCTCGCATTAAAGAGTATTTTGGAGTTAATCGACCCTGAGTCGCAAGACATTGCCGCGCACACTTATTACGCACTAATGAGTGGCATCGAAAAACCACAAGTTCGAAGTTACATTAACCGCAATCGCCTTGGCGAAGTCATGAATGTGCTTGCCATTGAGCATATTGTTGAATGGCAAGGGCGCCCTGCACTGCAGATTACCATTGTTAACTTAACGCAATCACTTCAGCTGCAACAATCATTACAACAAAGTGAATATCGTTACCGTGCCTTGCTCAATGGTTCGGGTCAAGGCGTGTTAATACACCACCAATTTAGTCCACTTTTTTGTAATCAGGCATTAGCCACTATTCTTGGATACCCTAATCCACAAAGTATTATGGCGTTACCGTCCATGTTAGATTTTGTCGACCCAGCCTATCGTGCCCGACGTGAAGAAGCACTTAACAACCTATTCAATCACAAAATCCAATCGTCTACCGTGGAAATAAAATGCCTACACTACAGTGGGAAACCTGTATGGGTAAAACTGATGGAAACAATCATAGACTGGAATGGTCAACCGGCTATTCAAGTCACCATGACCGACATCACTGAGGCGTATTTACTCAAAGAAAAGTTTGAGCAACAAATTCATGTAGACTATCTCACTAAAGCCCTTAATCGTCGCGGGATAACATTAGCAGGTAAAGCATTATTGCTCGATAACACCTTGCCACATCATCACTTCTATTGCGTATTAATGGCGTTAGATGAGTTAAAGCAAATCAATCATTTGTTTGGCCATGAAACCGGTGATAAGGCATTAATCCATTTTGCTCAACAATGCCAAAGCAGGTTAGCCGATGCCGACTTACTGGGCCGTTGGAGTGGTGATGAGTTTATTGCCATTATTCGAGCAAGTAACAATAGTATTGCCAGAAATGTAGCCGAAAGCATTCGTCACAGTATTGATAGCACTGATTTAGTAGACCCAGAAACGGGTAAACACCTTCGTTTTAGTGCGTGTGTTGGCGTGTCGAAATGGCAAGAAAATGACACCCTAGATGAGTTAATTTTACGAGCGGACTCTGCACTAGAGCTGGCTCGTTCGCAAATAACCAACCAACTTGTGATGGTTTAATACGTTAAACCTATCGTGCCTATTATCAAATAGGCACGGTTGCACCTAAAGAAAGCACCTGCTTACACAGGGTCTTGGTGAATAATCACTTCAGCATCATCAAAAGCCGCTTTAATCACTAAGCCAGCCTTATCGGCGATATCGTGTGCCTCTTCAAGCGACAACTCACCCGGTAGTTCCATGTGCAATTGAATAAAAGTGGTTTTACCGGCTTGGCGAGTGCGTAAATCATGAATACCTTTTACTCGTGGATCTTGTTTTGCCAGTGTTTTAATTTGCTCACGCGTGTCGTTATCTAACTCACGGTCGAGCAAACTTTGTATAGAACGATAGCCTAAATCGAGCGCTTGCTGGCCGATAAACACCGCGATTAACACCGCAAATAAACCATCTGCCCACCACCAACCATACATTGCTAACACCAAAGCCAGTAACACTGCACCATTCAGTAGCAAGTCAGATTTATAATGTAATGAATCAGCTTCTACCACCGTACTCTTGGTTTTTTCAAGTGCACGTTGTTGCAACATCACCAATCCTAGCGTCATCACAATCGCAATGATTGACACAACAATGCCAACGCCAGGGCTAGTTATCGGCACTGGATTAATTAATTTTTCGCCGCCATAAAGCAACAATAGTGATGCTGAACCTAGAATAAATGCCGCTTGAGCCAGTGATGCTAACGGCTCAGCTTTGCCGTGACCATATCGATGATCTTTATCTGCGGGCACAATGGCATAACGGATAGCAATAAAGTTGACGATTGAGGCTAATGCATCTGCAAATGAGTCGGTTAATGACCCCAGCATACTGGCCGAGCCAGAATATAACCACGCCAATAACTTAATCACAATAAGACACAGTGCGGTCGCTACCGACGCGCGGCTAGCAAGTTTGACCCAAAAGTCATATTCAGAGGATGAGGACATAAGGTGGTTATCGATTCTATTGGCTAAGTTTATCTGGGGTAACTATAGCAAGTTCAATACTATATTAGGACAAAGTTTACTAAACCAAGCCATCCCTTTTATCAAACTGTGACCATTAGCAAACTTGCATGAACAAAAAAGCCGTTACCACATGGTAACGGCTTCCAATAATCGCTTAATTAGGGTTAATTATCGACGGGCTTTATGACCTTTACCTTTAGCAAACTTTTCTTGAAACGTTTGCTGCTGTTCTGGAGTCAATAATTGATAAATTTCATTTTGCATTTTTAACTGCGTCAACATACGTTGTAAATGCTTTTGCTGTTGTGCTTCAGCCATTTCAGTCGCTTTAGCTTCATCGAAACTGGCTCCTGTAATAAGGGCTAACATTTCTGCACGGTGAGCAGTGCGTTGCTCTTTTGTTGGACGCTCAGGACGATCCGCTTTGTACTTTTCAACAACGGCTTTAACTTGATCTTTTTGTGCGTCAGTTAAATCCAGCTTACGCAACATTTTATGCATGCCATCTTTAGGGCCATGATGTCTGTCGCCTTTTTTGCTCATTTGTTCCGTTTTCACAGTCGTATCTGTTGTGTCGGCAGCGTACAACTGTCCGGCTAATAATGCTGAACTTGCCACGAAGGCAACTAAACTAGTTTTGATAATTGATGATGTTTTCATTGTTAAGTTCCTTGGTCTACATAAGTGTTTGTTTTCTGCCTTAGCAGATTTGATACTCAGTTTAGCGAATGCAATGTCAATTAGGGTTAATGATGAGTAAACCTATGTAAAGAGCATTTTCATAACACGTTAACTCTAATCATTCATGATCAACTTGGCATATTCGGTCATAAAAATCGCTGAAATGAGAGCCAGTTAACGGAATGTGGACTTGCTTGTTACAGCAAACGGATAAGGGCATAAAATCATATTATTAGCGTTTGAATGGAATTAATTATGAACCGATTGATTGGCCAACTACTTTTTCTTCTTAGTATTCTTCTGTTAGCACCGAGCTCAATAGCCAATACATCTACCACAACAGATGACGCCATTTGGTATAGCCAGCAAAACCAGCAACCGGTAGTCAAACTGCATTTCTTTTGGTCTAAAACCTGTCCGCATTGTAAAGAAGCACATCCGTTTATTGATGCATTAGGTGAGCGTTTTCAATGGATAGAGTTACACGACTACGCGATCAGCGAGCCGGGCAATGTCGATAAATTAATGCAAATGGGCCAGCGCACCGGCGTTGAACCTAAATCAGTGCCCTACTTTGCCATTTGTGGTGAAGCGGTTGTGGGTTACAACAGCCATGACGTCACCGGACGCTATATTTTAGAGCGACTGATAGACTGCTATCAACGCCAGGGTGGCCAAGCTGTTATTGGCAGCAAACTAGACGATTTCTTAGGTGCTGCGTCAACTAATGATGCGCCACTGTTTGAAACCTGCGCCGACACCAGTGACGACCCTCAAGCTGAAGGCAGTTGCGGTATGTCTTTTGACAGCACCAGCAAAATTGACTCACCAGCAAAACCCAGCGTTCAGCCCGTTGACATCCCCTTAATTGGCGAAGTACATCCGGAAGAACTGTCATTACCCGTTTTAACTGTAGTATTAGCCGGTGTTGATGCCTTTAATCCCTGTGCGTTTTTCGTATTACTGTTTTTATTGAGTATTATGGTCAATGCTGGCAGCCGTAAACGCATGTTATTGGTTGGCGGGATCTTTGTTTTCTTCTCAGGATTTATCTACTTTATCTTTATGAGCGCATGGTTGAATTTATTCCAACTACTGGGCGGCGGAGATGGTGGCATTATTATTACCTGCGCTGGGTTGCTGGCATTGGTAGCCGCCGTGGTTAATATTAAAGACTACTTCTATGGACGCGGTGATGTCAGCCTATCCATGTCAGTTGAAAATCGTGGCTCATTAATAAAACGCATGGGCAAACTGTCTAAAGCCAGTTCACTACCAACCATGATTTTAGGCTCGACTATTTTGGCGATTCTCGCCAACGCTTACGAATTACTCTGTACCGCCGGATTTCCAATGATTTACACCTCAGTATTATCATTGTCAGACCTTGATTCAGTGCAGCGCTACATGTATTTGATTGCCTACAATATTGTCTATGTCATTCCGCTCGCCGCCATCGTCATTGTGTTCTCGATGACATTAGGCAAGCGCAAACTTACTGAAAAAGAAGGTGAAGTTCTTAAACTTATGTCTGGTATTATGATGCTAGGCTTAGGAGGCATGTTAGTACTCAACCCTGCCGCATTACAAAATGCCGTATTTTCAGTTGGCTTAATATTAGGGGCTATTGTCGTCACGTTTATCGTAGTCAAAATTACCCGTTATGTTAAAAAACAAAACGGGTAAATGTAAAACTATGCAATGTTAATGTAAATTGTCCCTAGTATGAGATAATCTGTAATTGATTGAAAATCGGTATGTTGTACCGATTTTACTTGTGCTAGAGGACAGTTATGAATCGCATTTTATTGATAGACGATGACATTGGTTTATCCGACCTGCTCAGCCAGTTGCTAGAGCTTGAAGGCTTTGCGCTGACCCAAGCCTATGATGGTGAACAAGGGTTATCGCTAGCGCAACAACAAGACTTTGACCTCATTCTGCTTGACGTCATGCTGCCAAAACTCAATGGTTTTGAAGTATTGCGTGCTTTACGCCAACGCAAGCAAACACCGGTACTCATGCTGACTGCACGCGGCGACGAAATCGACCGTGTCGTGGGACTAGAAATTGGTGCTGATGACTACTTACCGAAACCGTTTAACGACCGCGAATTAGTGGCACGTATACGCGCCATATTGCGCCGAGCACAAACCACACAGCAAGATGCGCAAAACAACGATATGTTGCAATTTGGTGATTTACGCCTTGACCCTACCCGCCAAGAAACCTATTGCAATGAGCAATTGATTATCTTAACAGGCACAGAGTTTTTATTGCTGTTTCATTTGCTTGAAAAAAGTGGCGAGCTGGTAACCAAAGAATCATTAAGTGAAAACGTGCTCGGCAAAAAGTTAATGCCATTTGATCGCAGCTTAGATATGCATTTGTCTAATTTACGAAAAAAACTTCCTGAGCGCCAAGACGGTCGTCCACGGGTTAAGACCCTACGTGGCAAAGGCTATATCTGGATACCGTAATGCTAAAAAACAACCCGTTTAATCGACTCTTTTTTAAGTTACTGCTGGGCTTTTGGCTGTGCAGCTCATTGATTATTGCACTGGTATCGTTATTGCCATTGCTACAGCAAAATCATGACCGCTCACCACTCCCGCCCAGCCTTGAGCGGGTGCTAAACAAAGTTGCGACACGTATTCAACAGCAACCGCAATTACTTGAAAGCAATAACCTGCAACGCTTGCACCGAGGTAGTGACCAAAACGGTGGCCCAATCCGCTTATATTTAACCGACGACGAAGGCAAAGTATTAAACAGTAAACGAGTCTCGCGCGGCTTTAGACGTTTTCAATTAATGGCTGAAGAAGCTAACCAACCCATAAGCCATCAATTTAGAGACGAGCTGATTTTTGGCCCTTATATCTTCGACGTTAACGGCAAAAACTATCAGTTATTTGGCCGTTTACCAGACAACCACCCCCGTCCATGGTTTTTCTTTTTTGCCGACAACAAATTACTTACCGCAGGATTAGCCATATTATTATCAGGCTTTTTGTGTGGCCTACTGGCATGGTATTTAGGCAAACCATTACGTTCATTAAAATTGAGCGCCAACGCGCTTGCCCGAGGCGACTTAGCCAATCGCGTTGACGCAGCAACCGCTAACCGTCGAGACGAAATGGGCCAACTCGCGGTTGCCTTTAATGGCATGGCCGACGCCATTGAAACCATGGTAAACAACCAACAACGCTTAATGGGCGACATATCCCATGAACTGCGTACCCCTTTAACAAGGCTACAATTGTCACTCGCACTTGCACGTAAAAAAGGCCAACACAGCACCGAGCTGGACCGTATTGAATACGAGGCGCTTCAACAAGAAGCCCTTATTAGCGAACTACTCACATTGTCACGCGTAAGGCTTAATGCCACCGAAAAACGCCTCACAGCTGAGCTAACCGAAACATTAAGCCAGGTGTTAGATGACGCTGAGTTTGAGGCCGAACAACAAGGCAAGCAATTACACATCAATATCGATGAATCGATTTGCTTTGAACATTTACCGAAAACCTTATCGCGCGCCATTGAAAACTTGCTGCGTAATGCGATTCGCTACGCCGAAAAAAATGTCTATATCGAAAGTAAGCAAACTAAGCATCGGGTGAGCATTGTCGTTAAAGATGATGGTCCAGGATTGGCTGAAGAAGAATTAGAAGCGATTTTCACGCCATTTTACCGCCCAGACAGCTCTCGTGATCGTGAATCTGGTGGCTGGGGATTGGGCTTGGCCATTACTCAAGCGGCTATTTATGCCCACAATGGCCAGATAGCTGCAACCAATCAGCAACCACATGGATTAGTGGTGACTATTGATTTACCGACCCAATTAAGCACGCTTTAGCCTGTGATAATTAGTTTAATACATCATTAATCTGGTGCTATGCTTAACAGTATCATTACATTACTTAGCGCCACATGTATAAAATAATCATTGGTTTTCTATGCTGTTGTATTTTTACCAGCCAAGCTCAGGACATTGACGTCATTGCCTTTGAGTACCCGCCTTATTTAACTCAATACAGTGCCGAGCAAGGCGAAGCGGTGGTGTTATTACAGCGCGCTTTTGCATATAGCGCGTTAAGTACCAACGTGACATTTGTACATAGCACCACGGCGCAACAACAGTTAAAGAGTAACAATTGGTGCTTGAGCTTCTTGCCGCCACAAACGCCTTCCGCACAGCATTTACAGGTGATATTGGCAGATAAAACCATACCGCTGATGTTATTTCGCCTAGCTGAACCGCAAGTGTTTATCGGTAACGAACTTAAAGACAAAGTGATTGCGCATTTACCCATCTCGCTAGATGACCGAAAAGTACGCTCTTTTGTTGATGCCGGGGCTAAGCTGCAACTGGTCGACACCATAGAACAGGGACTGTCGTTATTATTAGAACAGAAAGTCGATTATGTTTATGGCGATCAACAAGGGATTAATTTCGCCGCCAATAAACTCAATTTCCCCGCCATGTTATTACAAGACTCTGCCATGGTATTTTACCAGTTCCCAATGTCAGTATGGCTAAACACCCAATGTAAGAGTGCAACCGCGATTAAGTCGCACTTAACTGACCAAAAGTATCAAATTAAGTCTTTTTAGAGTTTAGCCTGTTAATCAATCTAAATACCCTACACTCTCGATGATAAAAAATGCTCAGGTCGCGGTATATCTTACTAACATGACTTAGCCAGCGTGCCATCGACTTGCCTTAACCTTAATAGTCGCTAAATGCCATCAGCCAAATATTGGTCTGATAATTGCTTCGTATTAAGCGTAGGCTATAAACAAGTAAGCGTAAGCTATAAGCAAGTTGCTCGTAGACTATTAACGTTAGGGATTGCAACTTCTCACATCACAGCAAAAAAGGAGATCATTATGGATTTATTACGAATTTTAATCGCAATTTTACTACCACCTCTGGGCGTTTTTTTACAGGTAGGACTCAGTAAAACCCTGTTGTTAAATATTATTTTAACCTTATTGGGTTACATACCAGGCATAGTGCATGCCGTGTGGGTTATTGCTAAGCGCTAGTAAGATTTATGATATTGCAGCGCAGCAACGAGGCTTTAGTTGCGCTGCAATCAATCGGCAAATGTTACTTGTGAGGCGTAATTTTTACCTCACTAGCTTACTGACAACACTAACAACCTAGAATATTATCGCGACAACGCCGCTATCGCCCTACCAATGCTTATTACCTCACGATAAGGTCATGATGATCTTACGTGGATGACGCTACCCTTCTGCTGAGGTATAATTTAATCTTGTTTTTAAGCCTCGCAAAGCCTTAAGGTTACTATGTTTCATATCGCACTCTACGAACCAGAAATCGCCCCAAACACCGGAAACATTATTCGCTTATGCGCAAACAATGGTGCACAGCTGCATTTAATTGAACCTTTGGGATTTGATTTAGAAGAGAAAAAACTTCGCCGTGCCGGATTAGACTACGCCGATTTAACTCGAGTGACGCGTCACAAAGACTATGCGAGCTTTTTAGCGGCTATACCGGGAAAGCGTATCATGGCTTGTACCACCAAAGGCAGTCGTCCGCACACCCAAATCGCGTTTCAAGAAGATGATGTATTACTGTTTGGCCCTGAAACTCGCGGCTTGCCAATGGACATTATTAACGCCACGCCACTAGAGCAACGTTTACGCATCCCAATGACGGCAAGTAGCCGTAGCTTAAACCTGTCTAACTCTGTCGCGATTATTAGCTACGAAGCGTGGCGACAACTTGGTTTTGCAGGCGCAGAATAATGAAACATACACCGTCGCCAGAAACTCTAAACGATGCACTGTCCATGGCCAAAGCGACTCAAAAGCCAGGTCAAAGCAAAGAGCAAACTAAGCTGATTGCTGCCGGAATTGAAAAGGGTATCGCAGAGTATAAAAAACGCGAAAAAGCCAAATCTCGCGACCGAGATAAAGCGCGTAAGCAACGTTTAAAAGCCAAGAATACCGATCATGAAAGTGATGACGCTGATTCATTCGACAATGAGTCATACTCACAAATGACGTCTCTGGCTTGGGTGTTACTGGGGCTGTTGCTGCTAAGTTGGGCGGGATTCGCAGCTTACTTTTTGATGCTGTAAACCAGCTGAAATCGGTATAAGACCATTAAGGCTTAAGCAAACTTAGTGCTCTAACCACTTGATATTGTTCGCTGTCATCATCCAGATAATGAGCGCTTTGTTGCCATTGCCAACCGCCTTGAGGTTGTTGGTTATTCGCCTTAATGGGGTCGAATTGCAATTGCACTAATGCAGGGCGCTGATTAATCTCACCTTCACCTAAAAATGAAAAGCTGTCCGCTTGTTGATATAAGGTCAGTTGCTGGGTGACATCTTCCGTCACGCCATTGCCATAAACTAATAAAACGGTCTCTTGTTGCTGCCTAAACCACCATGTTTCGCTGTTTGAAAAGCGGCTACCACGGCTCACACTGATATATAAATTGCGCTGATCTGCCGAGCACATTATCGAGGTCGTTACTGCCATTGGGTCTAGTGCAGGATTGGCAGCAGTGCCTTGCCACTCACCCACCAGGTGCGGGCATAACTCAGCCAGTGCAACCTTGTCAGCAATCGCACTCAAGGGCAGCGTACTACTCATAACGGCGAGCAATAACAATAAGCGGCTTTTCATCATAATTCCTCAACTAATGAGTTGTAATTTTAGTCTAACCTAACCTCAAAATAAAATGGCTCACTTGCAAAAACCAGTGAGCCATTTGATGTTTATTGATTAACCTGATCTCGCGAGCTCAGGTTGATTACCTCACATTGAGGTCGATAATAAAGTGCAATAATTGCTACTGACCAAAACCTGTATCGGTAATATTCACCTGTGTGACTTCACCGTATTGTGCGGCAATATCGGCGATCTCAGCAGCATTACCAATTAATACAAACTGCAAATTTTGCTGCGGAAAGTATTGTGTCACTAAGCGTTGAGTTTCAGCCAATGTTAAACCATCCACTTTAGCTTGGAACTGGTTAATAAAGTCATCGTTCATGCCATATAAATACATGTCAGACAGTAATCCAGCAAGCTGGCCACTGGTTTCGTATTTAGGTGGGAACTGCCCTTTAACATATGCTTTTGCTGAGTCTAGCGTCGTTTGATCGATACCCTTTTCCCACAAACGCGAATACGTCAGCAAAGCTAAATCGATGGCTTCTTTGGTGGTCGACGACTTAGTAAAGGTACTAATTTGGAATAACCCAGACTGTGAATAAGGGCTAAAACCAGAACGTGCACCGTAGGTTAGACCAGCATTGACACGTAACTCATCATTTAACCATGAGGTAAAACGGCCACCTAAAATGGTGTTCACCACGGTTAATCCCACATAATCAGGATTGTCGTAGCGAATACCAACACCACCAATTAAAAACGTAGTTTCAATGGCGTCGGGCTTGTCGACTAACAAGACTCTTGGTTTGGTTAACGTCGGTAAGTTTTGGCTTAAATCTGGCTGCACAACGGTTTCTGTCGCTTGCCAATCACCAAAGGCTTTATTGAGCTTGGCGGTCATCTCAGCAACATCAAAGTCACCGACCACGTTAATGGTCATGTTATTGGGTTGGTAATAACCTTTGTGAAATGCACGTAGCTCATTGGCGTTAATGGTCGCGATTGACTCACTGCTACCAGACGCCGGGTTAGCATAGGGGTGCTGACCAAAAACCAACTTGCTAAAGTAACGGCTAATCACTGCGCGTGGGCTTTCTTTTTGTTGCGATAAGCCGACAATTTCACGTTGTTTAAGCTTATCAAACTCTGCGGTATCAAAGTCTGGTTGACGGATCACATGACTAAAAATGGCTAACACACTGTCGATGTCTTTGGTCATCATGTTAGCACGTATGTAAGTACCTTCTGCATCGGCATTGGTATTCACGCTCGCGCCAATAAAGTCCAGTTGCTGTTCAATATCTGCTTTAGATTGACCTCCTGCGCCTAGCATTAAGCTTTGCGAGGTTAAGTAAGCCAAACCTGAGGTGGTGTCATTAACCGCACCCGCTTTAATCACTGCATCAAGGGTGACTAATGGCACTTCTTTTTGCACCATTAAATTAACGGTTAAGCCGTTATCTAAAGTGATTTTTTGATAGCTTGGCATCACAAAACTTGGGGCGGCCGCGACTGGGTCAGCTGTAGTATTTTGTGTTGCTGCGCAGCCGGCTAGGCTTAAACTGCACGCTAAGGCGATGGCCGATAACGACAAGGTCATTGTTGAATGAGTACTGGTTTTCATTTGTCTGACTCCTCAGTCGCAGCGAGCACACCGACTGTACGATTTGCTTTAATTAAATAGGTTTGTGCTACGCGCTGGATGTCAGCTGGAGTCACTTTGTTATAGGCTTCTGGGGCATTAAACAGTTTGGTGTAATCACCAAAATACAGCTCATAAGTACCTAAGGTGTTGGCTTTACCGTTAATGGTTTCCATGGTCTGATAAAAGTCCATTAACTTGATATTTTTAACTTTTTCCAGCTCTTGTTGAGTCACGCCCTGGCTGGCAATTAAATCAATTTGCTCAATAAGGGCATGTTCTAACGTGTCGGCATCCACACCCGCGTTGGCCACGCCCAAGATATAAAATAGATTTGGGTCAAATGACATGGGCATATAAGTGTCGGCGGCTACGGCCAATTGCTTATCGACTAACGATTGGTAAAAACGTGAGCTGTTGCCCTCGCTTAACATTGAGGCTAATAAGTCCAATGCATAGTAGTCTGCGTGGCTTGTGGCTGGCACATGGTAAGCCAACATAATGTTTGGCGTACTTACCGATTCTTTTTTAACAAACACACGGCGCTCACCTTTTTGTTCAGGTTCTACCGTGCGCACGGCTTTTGGCGGTGCCTGAGCAGGAATAGGCGCAAAGTATTGGTCAGCCAAAGCTTTTACCTGGGCAAGCTTTACATCACCAGTAATCACCACTAACGCATTGTTTGGTGCGTAATAGGTTTTATGGTATTGCTGTAAATCTTCAAGGGTCCATGCGGCAATGTCTGACTCATAACCTATCACCGACCAGCTATAAGGATGCGCTGAAAATGCTACGCTTTTTAGGGCTTCTTGAATGGTGCGCCAGTTAGAGTTTTCAAGCCCTGTGGTGCGCTCAGATTGCACAACGCCACGCTCACTTTCGACCATTTCAGGGTTAATGTCTAAGTTGGCGATACGATCGGCTTCAAGATCAAAAATCGTTTCAATTCCACTGGCTGGGAACCAATCGGTATACACGGTTAAGTCTTCACTGGTATAAGCATTATTGGCGCCACCAGCTGCTTCCATGGTGCGGTCGAACATTTTAGGGCCAAACTTTTTTGAGCCGTTAAACATCATGTGTTCAAAAAAGTGCGAAATACCGGTAATGCCCGGGACTTCGTTGCGCGATCCGACTTTCCAAAAAATGTACATGTTGGCATTGGGGATTGAGTTGTCCTCAAGCACCATGATTTTCATGCCATTATCTAAGGTAAAGCTATTGATATCTTCTGCTTGTGTTGCCGACACGGTTGGCGTGCTTAGCACGCCTAATGTCATCAACAAAGCGATGAGTTTACGGGTCATATCTTGCTCCTTGAGCTTTTGTCCATGGTGAATCAAAATGGGTTTATTGTGCCGCGCCCAGTGCGGTTAAGGCTACCTGGGTCATGGCTTGCACGCCTATTTTTAGCGCGCTTTCATCAACATAAAATGCCGGTGAGTGATTACTGGCTACCTGGCTGATATCTTTGTCTGTTGGTGTGACACCTAAAAAGAAGAACATCCCTGGGGTTTCTAACGCATAGTAAGAAAAGTCTTCTGCACCGGTAATTAACCCCGGTTCAATCAGCATATTGTCGCCCACGACAGAGGCTATCACTGGGCGCATTTTACTGACCAACTCTGGGTTATTTACTGTGACCGGATAACCCGATTGGATCTCAGTCACTGCGGTAGCGCCAAGGGTTTTGGCAGCATTAGTGGCAATTTCAGCCAGCTTAATTTTAATGTCGGCGCGCATATCCTGATCAAAGGTGCGAATCGTACCAATAAGCTCTACTTCATCAGGAATAATGTTTGAGCGAATGCCGCCGTTAATGGCGCCAAAGCTGACAACTGCAGGTGCTTTAGTAATATCGACCTGACGACTGATAATGGTTTGCACACTATTAATAATTTGTGCTGACGCCACGATTGGATCAACACCACTCCAAGGACGCGAGCCATGAGTTTGCCTGCCCGTCACTTTAATACTAAATGAATCTTCACTGGCCATTGCAGGGCCAGAGCGTAAACCAATCACCCCAGTAGGCATGCTTGAGGTAACGTGCATACCAAACACTTGATCCGGTTTGCGCTTAGCAAATAAGCCTTCTTTTAGCATTAACTCAGCGCCGCCTTGCTCACCTTCTGGTGCGCCCTCTTCGGCCGGTTGGAAAATAAACATCACATCACCGGCCAGGCTGTCTTTTACTTTCACGAGGTTTTCGGCCACACCCATTAACATCGCGACATGCGTATCGTGACCACAGGCATGCATTACACCGACTTTTTGGCCGCGATAAGTGTCAGTGGCTTTAGAAGCAAAAGGTAAATCAACCACTTCGGTCACGGGCAGTGCGTCCATGTCGGCACGTAAACCAATTAATGGCCCAGGTTTACCGCCTTTCAATATCGCCACCACACCAGTGTGCGCAATACCCGTTTGCACCTCAAGCCCGAGTGATTTGAGGTGTTTCTCAATCACTTTACTGGTGCGAAACTCACGATTAGATAATTCAGGATGTTGATGAAGGTCGCGGCGCCATGCAATCACCTTGCTTTCGACTTGAGCCGTTAATTCTGCAGCATTAGGCACGCTGGCCACGGTAGATGAGCTGTAAGCACTGCTAGCAAATACACTGGCAAGCATGAAAGCGAGGGAGGTCAGGCGCATGTAAGGTCCATTTTTATTATTATTTGAGCAACAAAACTACCCTGAAACGGCCTGATTGTTAAATGCTTTGCACATTTAAATGATTTTTGAATTGTATCAATTTATTACCATTGAGAGTATTTCACAAAGTACGTTACGATTGTGAAATATTTTGAATCTTGTTTTTAAAAATTAATGACCATAATCTATAAACAAAAAGCACAAGTGATTTAATAACACCAAATGAAAAAATAAAAACAAAAGCAACGAAAAACAGATTAAATAAATTACCAAAAAGCAATACTATTGCATCAGCAAATGGCAAGGATAATAACTGCGAAAGACTAAACAAAGAAACCATGCTAACAATTTCTGCAGCATAGTAAGAAAAAAAGGTATTTGAAATTGAATAGAGCATAAAAAAGAAGAAAGTATTAGCCATACAAGAATAAATTAAAACCTTATAGTTAAAATTATAACGTAGATTATCATCAAATCGAAAAATGCAGTTAATTACCGTATAGAAAAACATCTCAAATTCTTTGCTACATTTACCTCTAAGATTTTCGATCTTCAACAGATCACTTACAATCCAATAACCATCCATTCTGAAGAAAGGGTTTAAGTTCCATAAAAATGAAAGATTCAACATAAGTATTGCATTTAATATAACAGGGGAGTCGCTTTTAAACAAAGTCACTATTAGTAAAGTAGTGAATATCAACTGAAAATAGATCCCACCACAATCAATCAATAAGCGATCTTTCCTTCTTAATCGCCACGACTCAGATAAATCTGCATAAAAAACAAAAAAGATAACATACCAACCCACACCAATTTCAACCTTTCTACATCCAGACTTATATGCCGCTATTGCATGTCCGAACTCATGAAACAACAACCCAACGCCAACTAACGCGATTGCCATAATCTGTTCTAACGCACCGAGTTCAAAATCAGCTTTACCAACACCTAAATAATTAGAATAAAATATCAGCTGAGAAAGCATCGTAATAAGAGTTAAAAAACCAATAAGCTTAGGTTCAAAAATAAACTGTAAAGGTTTAGATATAAAGTTTACAATTTTCCTATTAAACACTCTCAATTGCATTTGCATATATGAAGGTTTACCTTTCACTAACTTTGGCTTTGAGTAACCATTGTTTTCAGATAGAAGTATACCTCTTGGAACTAAGGTGTCATGTAGCAGAGTACTATATTTTTCCCAATCGCTCTCATTCACCTCCTTAAAATCATCTCTTAACTTTAAACTCTCTATATCTGTAGGACTATCAAAACTCAAAATGAATTTATATATATGTTGTGGCAATGAAAACCTAAAGTCTTTTCCATCATCAGACGCAATAATACACAACCAAGGATGATTATTACTTAAGTCATGTGATGGAAAAAAGTCAACATCTGTATTGAATATAAACTTCATAACTCGTCCGTTAAAATAAAATGCCGTGCTTTAGAAAATTTAAACCACGGCATAAAAAATCAATCTAATCGGGATCGCACCAATGGGTAGTACCTGAACCGTCACATCCAGGTTTTGAAATATCGCCGCCGCCACCGCCGCCGCCACCGCCACCGCCGCCACACAAACCAAACTCGACGCGGTCTTCTAATTCACAGATTTGAAACTCTTCAAGAGTTTTATTATCTTGCATAAGTTTTTCCTTTTCTTATTGGGTTTACACCCGGTTAATAAATGCGACTGCACTTAATTCTTATTCTATTACTTTAATAAAACCATTTTTAACTAATGTATTTAGCATCGTAATTGAATCATAACCTGACTGTCTTACCTCTAAACTAAATGGGTGCCAGTCAATAACGTCACTATCAGATAAAATTTTAAAACAAGCATCTAGTTCACCAGGAACTTTAATTCCTTTAGTTGTGAGAGAATTAAACCAATACGACTCATCATTCTTTATTATCGTCGACCAGTTATCTCTAATAAATCTAACTGTAGCTGGTTCCCTAGTTAATTCAAACTCTGACATGTCAGCTTTTGGTATAACCCAGCGGTGTAAACAAAGAGCATACTCCCAAGAGGTTGGATCATTTAAAACTTTTAACTCTAATGATGAATAAAGCCTTTGCATGACTTTATTAACAAATTCTAACTTTGTTTCTGACAATGTTTTTGGCTTTATTACCTCAGCTATTTCAATAGAACTATTACCATCAATACCATTACAAAAAACGGGGAGTATAGGGAGTTTTAACAATAGCGACAACCTTGCAATCCCTGCCTTTACCGATAACTCACTCCCAAAAAAATCGACACTAGTGCACCCATCATTATTTAAAAATGAATCAGGCCCCATGTTGCCATCAACATAAATACCACCTACTCGATTTTCTTTTAAACTACGAATTAAATCTAAACTGACTTTATCGCCTTCAACTTCCAGCAACTTTACTTTATCGGCATGTTCTGCTGAACTTTGAGAAATCAAATCTTTCATATCATAATATGATTTCCCAGCAATAGGGGCAACAGTAGGTATATTTAAACTAGCAGCGTCTACAAAAAAATGCCTATGCGAACCAAAATGAAAAAGCGCACACAACACTCCACCATATTCATTGATGTAACTAAGAATTAATTCCTTATCCCATCCAGACATAATGGGTTCAATAGAATAATCTCTTGCTTTAAAGTTCTCTGAATATTTATTTAATCTTCTGTTAAAACTTTCTTTTTGATATTCACGATTTTCATATGCAGCGTAACTAATAGCATCAATTTCAACAGCATTTTTTTTTGCCGAAAAAATACTCTTGAAATTCATTTTATAATAATCAAGCTCAGAACTATCATTTACCATATTACTTCCCTATAAACACAAACAGATCCTTAACATTCAATTAACATACATTCGTAAAATAAAAAGTCAATATTTTATTTTAGATTATTTACTCAAAAATACGACGTCATTGTCGATGATTTCAAGTTGCCAACCCCGTTGCTGCGCCAGCCATTCAAAGGTCTCGACTGAGTAAAAATTAATATGGGTTGGGTCACTTTTATAGTGCCAATTAATAAAAGCCTCTAAGCCAAGCACCCGCTTAGTCATAATAGCTAAAATGCCGCCGGGTAACAGCAGTTGGCTTAAGCGTTCTATTAACTGATGAGCATCGGCAATGTGTTCTATCACCTCGGTTAAACACACAAAATCATATTGTTGATTAAGCACCTGAGTATCAGGGTGATAAAACAAATCATAATTAGCGACACTGACACCTTGGGCTGCAGCCATTTGACTGAGCACGGCGCCTTCGCCGCAGCCAAAATCTAAACCTTTGGCATTAAGCCCGGTGCGAGCAAGAAGTGGCGTGAGTGTACGCGACAAAAACCGTTGGTAACCGGCATCGGCAAAGTCATTATCATGTAAGTCATATTGGGCTTTTTCTGCTGTTTCATCTAAATAAAACTGCGCAGGTACCGACACTAAATGACAATATTGGCAGCGTACATAGTGACGATTTTTATCTTGATGAAAAGCAAGGGTTTGTTGATGACACAATGGGCAGGACGACAAAGACAACACTCCAAAACAAGACAAATAGGGTAACTACTCAGACTGCGCTGGGTCGCTGGTTTCTTTTGGGATTTTACGAGTTTGCGCCGCAGCCTCTTGCGCTTGCTGTAAGTATTTTTGCTCGCGGGTTAAACGTTGCTCTGATTGCGTTTGCGCTTTTTCGAGCTGCTGCGCTTCCCAGTCATTTGCTTCCTGCTTAGCTAACACTTTTTGCTCGCGTTCAGCGGTGGCATTGGCGGCATCACGGGCTTTTTGCAATTGGCTTTGTTCAAGCTCAGCTGATTCAATGCGCGCTTGTTCGCCCTTTTCTGACAGGGTCATTTTTTTATGCGGCTTGTCAGTAGCGTAAGCATGTACCGTGAAGGCGCTGGCGGCGCACATTAACAAAATCGTTCCAATAAGGCGAATATTCATAAGTACTATCCTTTGAGTCCTATCCCTTAAGCTTATCGCTATTATAGCGCTGACGAACCGCCGCTGGCATGGCGGATAACTTATGGTGCACCATTGCGTTAAACACTGCAAATATTGGCACGATATCGGCGCCAGGCTCCAGACTTGCTAGGGTATAAGCCGCTGCCTCGAGGGTGGATAAACTGTCACTGCGTTTGGCTTTGCGGATCACATATTGCGACTCATCTTCACACTCAAGGTGCAGTGACGGATAGTTAAGTAACCAAGGGTTAAGCTGTAACATACGGTACGCTTTGCGCCAGGTGCCATCAATTAACACAATAATCGCTTTATCATCGGCTTCAACCTCATTCGCCGCTTTGCTGTGATCATTTGGGTACACAATAAACACAGGCCGAGTTTGCGCAGCTAAATACCCTTGCAACTCAGCAAAATCATCTGCGGTTTCACCGACATAAATCTGAGTTTGTGGCAATGCAAGCTTGAGCAACCTGACGGTATTTTTAGCATGCTCCACCTCAGATGGATGCTGCATAATAATAATGTCAGTAACTGTTGTTGTCGGTTTTACTGCATGACAAATGCAGGCTGACTGTGGGTATTGGCAATTAATACAATATTTTCTTTTCAATCGTTAACTCATATCTTCTGTAATATTCAGATTATACCAAGGATGCCCCATAAAAAAATACCCGCAGAATGTGGTTAGCATTCTGCGGGTTAAAGGTGATATTACTATTATTTAACCTGAGCTCGGGTTATTTAATTAATCGTGTTGTAGTTGCTCTTGATGCAGATGGCTTAAACGGTTCATTGCCATCATGGCGAGCAACACACTGCAAAATCCCCCCATCACAATCGCAATGGCATAAGGTGCTGGTATGTCTGTTAGTTGGATTAATGCGGTTAAAATCGATGCGCCGCTCATTTGAATACAACCTAACATTGCCGTTGCAGTCCCTGCGCGTTCACCAAAGGCCGATAAAGCCATACTAGTAGCAGGTCCAAGCAATAGGGCAAAACCAACACATAGCAACATCATCGGTGCCATAAAGGCAATAGCAGCAGCAATGCCTTGCTCTGGGCCCACTAATTGCAATACCACTTCAACCACAGCCGCTAACACCATTAGCGACAATGCCACTACGACACCAGGGCGGTTGCCAATGCGTTTAATCAATACTGGCGCTGCAAAACAAGCCACTACGTTAACCAGGGCATTTAAGCCAAATAGGCCACTGAACATTAACTCTGAAATACCTAAGTGACCAATTAACCACACAGGCGAGTAAGACACGTAACATAAAATAGAGGCCATCGCGATCATGCAACATGAAGCATAAAACATAAAATGCGGGTCGCCAATTACCGGCTTATAGCGCCCCCAACGGTAAAGCGGACCGGTACTGTCGGTGTTAAGTGGACGCGTTTCCGGAAAACGAAAACCGACAATAAACAATACGATTACCGCATAAATAGCCATAAAGATAAAAGTAGAGCGCCAGCCAAACTGTAATGCTAGCAAACCACCTAAAGTGGGCGCTAACGCAGGTACCACGCAAATAGCGCCATTTAAGTAGCTGTATATCGACACACTTTGCTTGCGGTCATAACAATCACGCACGGCACTAAACACCACAATAGAGGTAGAACATGCAGCTAAACCTTGAAACACTCGTGCCACTTGTAACAGTTCAAATTCAACCGCGTATGCGCCCAATAAACTGCTAATACCGTAAAGCACAATACCAAACAAGGCGACGGGTCTACGACCAAAACGGTCGGCTAATGGACCAATCAATATCTGGCCAACACCCATAGCAAATAAAAACAATACTAAAGTAGACTGAACCTCACTGTTCGACACCCCATACTCAAGTGCCATTGTTGGCATTGATGGAAGATAAATATCGATAGCTAATGGGCTTAACAGCACCATAAACATCAATAATGGCAGTAGGTTACGATGCATAATATTATTTCTCTTAATCTAAAAAAGCGAAAGGTCACCCTTAATGGAGCGCTATGATATGTCAAATGGTGGTATGAACAGAAATGATATAAAATCCAAAGTGAATTTCCATTTGAGAATATCTGATGAATTTAGATAATTTAGCGCGTGTTGACCTTAATTTACTGGTTATTTTACAGGTGTTACTTGAAGAGCAAAGTGTCACTCGTGCGGCTCATCGCTTACACCTGAGCCAGTCTGCTGTGAGCAAAAGCTTAAATCGTCTACGCGAAGCATTAGATGACCCATTATTCCAACGCACAGCTCATGGATTAAAGCCGACCGCGCATGCGTTAGCGTTAAGGCAAAAACTCTTGCCTGTGCTACAAAACTTATATCAGTTAACTCAACCACCTACATTTCACCCAGCAAGTAGCCAGCGTCATTTTACGTTTTCAATGGTTGAAAGTGCCTATGAAACATTAATCCCATATTTTATCGGGCCATTGTTACAACAAGCGCCGTCTGTAAAATTAGACTCATATGTGTGGACAGAAAAGTCTATGCAAGATTTACAGCAAGGGCAAATCGATTTTGGGATTGCGGGCCGAGATATTCATCCACAAAGCGATTTCAAAATAGAGCATGTTCCAGAAGGCATTGAATATCAGACACTGTTTAACGACCATCAGGTGTGTTTAGTACGCAAAAACCATCCTATTTTAAAGATCATTGAATCGGGTAACTGGGATCAAGCTCAATACTTAGCCATGTCTCATGTGCAAGTTCGGTGTGAAGGAAACGATTGGTGGGCGCTTGATTATCATTTAGCTAATTTAGGTTTACATCGACACTTATCAACAACTGTGCCTGACTTTTACGGCGCTGCTAGTGTATGTGCACATACCGATCTTATTTTTACTCTTCCCTCGAGCTTTGCCATCCATGCACAAAAACTCTATTCATTAGAGTCGGTCCCGTTGCCATTTGATTTTATGCCGATGGCGTATGTGTTTTTATGGCACGAGCGTAATAACCAGGAGCCTGGACATCAATGGTTTCGTGAGCTTATTTTTAACAGTGTCGATAACGCCATGGCCAACAATCACATCATCCAAACGGGCGTACCAAAAGGATAAATACTCGAGGAAGGCGTGAACTTTTGCGGCTTACATAACTCAAAATATTACTCACGCTTCAGCGACAATTTATTTACGGTAAAGGAACCACAATGTTCAGCTCAATTAACTTATGGCATATTCGTCAACGCTTGCGCCAAATGCGCCCGCTCACCGCCTTATTTAGTTTAATGCTGATCATTGTTGGCAGCCTGATTTTATTGCCATTATTGCTGCTGTTTTTAATCGTGGGTTTTATTGGCATGACACTGCTAAGTCGCAAATATTTAGGCAAACAAAGCCCCACCTCAAACATGTTTCCCTCAAAAGTTCGGCACCAGGACAGGTACCAGCAACATCCCAATATTGAGAAGGAATATTCAGTCAAGCCGAGTCAACATCACAGAACGATTAATCAATAGACGCTAAGCGTTGAGCACTAGGTGTTAATTGTTTCACATTAGGCAGAGCACCTTACCCTTCCCGTTTTATCAAGTCATTGTGGCCCTAAAGAGTGAGTAATATCTAAACATTAACTCAGTTTAACGTGACATATTATGTCTAGCCGTTGCACACTACATGCTCAACAATCATACATATTTAGGCGCGATTTCTCAGCTGAATAGTTCAATGAGTGAGTATCAATAACACTCTCTGTTCGACAACAGGATAAGCCGCATTTAGGAGCCAACATGAACGTTAACCAAACATTTAACAGCGCTAATTTTAAACATCACGTGACGAGTATGAACCCTATTCTGGCATTACTGATGGTTTTTGCTATGGCCTTAGTCGCCCTTACATTATTGCCATTTTTATTACTGTTTGGCTTAATCAGTTTTATAACTTTGCGATTTTTAGGTAAAAAAATGCTGCGTCGTCAGCAAGCTGAACAAGACCGAGCATACCAAGATTACGCCCATGTACAACGCGAACCCGCTGCGCCTTATGCTGATATGTTTAAGCGCTCAGGAACAAGCCAGGCCTCAACGACAGGCAGAACATTCGAACACCAAGCGGATTAACCCAGCAAGAGTTTTCGGATTGTTTGCTTAAGCGTTGGGTTATCGAAAAGTGGGTAACACCAGAGGTGTCGGCAATATTAACGAAGTACTGAAGTGAAAGGTTATTACATAGTCAGAGGCTTTGCTTTTTGAGCGGATACGGCTGCAGAGCCATGGTTGTTACGGGGCTAAAAAACCGTGACAGCGGCTATCGATACAACCAACAAAACGCTTTCACGGGGGTCGGTGCTTTTCATGATCACAAAATTCCCTTTTAACTCGTTGAAAGTGGCTCCAGCAACAACTTCGCTTGTTGCAAAGCAATCATTTCATCTTCACTCGGATTAAGCTCAATAACACTGTCGATTTGCATCGCCAACGATTGCCATAATGGTTCAATAACCTCTAGGTGTTCGTCATTGCCGTGAGTCTTGGCTAAGGTAAGTAAATACGCGGCTTGTACCACATCAATACGCCCCAAAATACCGTCGGCTAATGCCACACTTAGCTCTATCATGGCACTCACATTGTGACCATATTTTACCGCCTGGTGCAGATAGCCTTCAGCCTTAACTCGTTGTGTTTGGCTGGCATTGTCGTCATGTAAAATGTGACTACCACAATGCAACATAGCATCAATTTGGCCTTGATCTGCCGCCTCTGCCATCCATTGCTCGCTGGCTGCTAAGTCCGATGAACAACCCAAGCCCTCTGCTAACATTAGCGCCAAATGATACTGGGCATTGGGGTAACCTGCTTGCGCTGCTTTATTAATCCACAAAAAAGCATTTTCAAACTGCTTTGTTTGATAATACAACACCCCAAGATTTGACATCGCCTCTGCATTTTCGGCATTAGCAGCAAGGGTTAACAAGCGCTCTGCTTGAGGTAAATCAATACTAAATTGATGGCTACCCACAAGGTAGAAAAAGCCTTGTAATGCTTGTGCTTCGATAATGCCATTGTCTGCGGCCTGAGCGATTAACTGCTCACCCTTATTCTTATTTTCCTCACCGGTATAGCCGTGTAATAAACTCACGCCATGCTCAAATACTGCCGCTTTATGTTGAAGCGAAGACAAAGCAAACCAATAACCTGCTTGAGCAAATGCCTCTGCCGCGGTGTTGTTTTCACCCTTGGTAGGCTGCTTGTTTTGTGTTGACTCATCTGTCGCGGCTTGTGCTAATGCTTGCTCTTGTTCTTGTAGCATTAAGCCTTTAGCTTTTAATGACATGCCCACTAAATACTGTGCTTCAGCATCGTTATTCATCACTGCGCGATAACACAGATCTCGCCCCGCAAACGAATCAAAAGGCTCAAAGGTATAAGTGGGGGCAACGTGTTGATGCACGACAGGATAGAGTTTGGCCACTAAATGCAAAATATGCTCAATCGATTTTTCTGCAATCGAGACCAGTTGCGTTTGGGTTAAATGGTATTTTTCGGGATGCGCACCGCGATTACCGTCGCTACGTAAACGATGTAATGCTCGCACGGCTGGCGGATCAATCAGTCTGGCTTGGTGTAATTGCTCAATACGGTCGTATAAATTAGGACTGGTGAATGTGAGCCCATGAGGCGTAGCTAATTGACGGGTGAGCTTATGGGTAAAACTGCGAATATACACCAGCGCTTGGGTGGGAATATCGCGGACATAACTTTTGGCTAGCCGATAATCTTCAGTTAAGTTTTCAGAGAAACCATCAATAAACGCGCTATCATTTAACAATGGTCTCTCCTTGTATTAATCAGTTACTTTTCCAAATCGATTGGTTGGCGATTCACCATATACAATCTAAATAAGGCAATATTGACAAATAAGCCTAAAAACGCAAATAAGGTTTCGACGACTAACTGTAGTGGGAATCCTACTTGTGTTGCCATTTGGGTAAACACGCCAGCAAATAACGATAATGGAACATATAGCATTAATACTGCAATGGTTTTAAATGCTACTGAACCTGCGCTAAAGCTAAAGCTCTTTTTAATCGCTTCAAGTGGCGTTAAACGCTCAACCACGACCATAAAGTTGACATAGGCTAGACGGGCAAACAAATACAAACTCACCACCAAACCAATTAACCATAATGGACCAAACGCGGCAAAAATCATTACAGGCGCTAAAATCGCTAAACCAGAAAATACGCCCGCAAGTAACAGCGGTGGTACAAACGGTAAACTGGCTTTTAATATTTGTCCAGACGATAACTCATGGCCTTGTGAGCGCAGCTCTAAAAATAATGTTAAAGCAGCAATCAGTACTGAAAATACTAACAATAGCACCATCATAACCGCTGCATGTGATGCGCCAAATTGTGGATTTTCTGGGTCGGCCGTTAACATTTCATTACCAAGCCAAAGCTGGATAGCAACTTGAATTAATAGCAGCGGCAAAGTCAGTGCTGCCAGCTGACGGATATGGTTTCGAAAAAAGTTTAATGCTTCAGTCAAAATAGCAAACAATGACATGTAAATTCCAATAATCGATTAACAATAAATATGGCGCTTAGGATACCCAAAAAAGCCTCAATTTGCACAATTGAAATCGCTAAAAAACCAATCTCCTGTCGCATTTAGTCAAATCAGGGTAAAATAGCGCCCTAGTTTGGCCATTTATATCATTAAACAGGACACGCATTATGAAATTAGCATCCGCATTACCGGTACTATTTACTGTCTTAGCATTCTCATCACCTGCATCTGCGGGTTGGTTAGACAAAGCATCTGAAGCCGCTAAAAAAGTTGTAGAAACCCCAGCTACAGCAACGGCTGCAGCAGAAACAGCGACGACGGCACAATCCACTGAATTAGTGGGTAATGTGATGTCTCAGCTTGGTTTAAGCCAAAACCAAGCTGAAGGTGGATTAGGTTCATTGTTGAGCTTGGCGCAAACCAACTTAGGCGGTAACGATTTTAGCCAATTGACTAGTAGCATTCCTAACGCAGACGGTTTACTGGCTGCTGTACCATCAATGTCATCAGACAGCGGTATGTCGGGTTTATTATCTAAAGCTGGCGATTTAGGTTCATCATTGCAAGGCACTGCCATGGTATACGATGCATTTGAAAAGCTAGGCATTTCAAAAGAGTACATCGTCCCTATGGTTGATATTGCTAAAAACTATCTAGAGCAAAGCGGTAGTGAAGGCACGGTAGGTTTGTTAACGAAAGGCTTGGGTTCATTACTTTAAATGAGCACCTTTTAAATTTGGTTAACATTAATTAATCCCAAGCCATTCGCTTGGGATTATCATTTTTGCTAGCATAAAATTGATAAAACCTCAGTTGTGGAGCCAATATGATCGCCAAACTAAAACAGTTTATTCAATCACACACTCAAGAAAGTAGCCCTGAAGAAAAGGCCCAGCACCTCAATTTAGCCGCCGCGACGTTACTGTTAGAAGTGGTTTATGCTGATGAAAAACTGGCTGATGCTGAAGCGGCTTTACTGCCAGAGATGCTCATCAATACTTTAGGCATTAACTCCGAACAAGCCAAAGCCTTAACCGATGAGGCCAAACAAGCCCGTCACGATGCCATTTCGCTATTTGAATTTACGTCTGAAATTAATGCGCAATTTAGCATTGAAGATAAACAGCATTTATTATTGTCTATGTGGCGCTTAGCCTATGCCGATGGTGAATTATCTCAGTTCGAAGATCAAATCATTCGCCGTACTGCTGATCTATTATATCTCAAGCACAGCGAATTAATTCAAATGCGTAATATTGCTATTCAACAATCTACCTGAGTAAATCTAGGTTAACTAGCAGGTAATTGCTTGCGTTGTAAGTGATTCTTTTGCCACCACATAAAAGGGGCAATCACCATGACCAACACCAACACATAAATCATATTGTCTGCTAGTGCGATGCCAATCCCAATACAAAACACGCAACCTGCTGCCACTAAAGGCCAATAGCGTTTACTGAGTAATTTAGCGGCAGATAACATCGCCAGTAAATAAATCACCACAAAAACGCCGTTACTCCAGGCAATCAGCTTTTCTAAATCTTGGCCTGAATAAAACGTCAGTACAATCACCACCGCCATGCTGCCGAGGATGCCAAATAAAGCCCTAAACGGCACACCATGTTGGTTTAACTTCACAAAGTATCGGGGCAAGATACCTTCTTTACTAAAGCTCCACAATAAACGAGCAGCGCTTGCTGAATATACGTTCACGGTCGCTAAACCACTGGCAATACCTAATATACCAATAGCTTGTGCACCATAACCCTGTAAAAAACTGTCACTGAGCAAATAATCAAACGCACTTATCATGGCAAGGCCTGTTTTATCTGTTGGCACCATTAACAGTAAAAACGTGCAGGCGAGGTAAATCACTCCAACAAGGACCGTACCCATTAAAATCGCTGGGAGCATGTCTTTATCAGGTCGGCGAAAATCACTGGCTAAATGAGTCATAGCCTCAATACCTAAAAAGCTCCAAAAACCGATACCCATGGCAATCATAACCGTACTCATTTGCGGATGACTGGTTTGGTTAAACGATTCAAGCTGCTCAGAGTTAAGTCCACTGGCGCCAAACAATAACGCCACCACCGTCACTATGGCTAAAGTAAGCGCAAATTGCAGTTTAGCCGACACTTGAATGCCGCGAATATTCAAGCCTAATAGCATTAAAACCACAATTAATTCTGCTACCAGCTGCCAGCCACCGTGAAGTGGTATTAAGGCATTCATAAACTGAAAGGTCATTAAAATGGCTGCTGGAGCACCTATAGGGATCACTAATAAAAAGAGTAATCCTATGGTTCTTCCTGCTGTGCGGCCAAATGCTTTTTCAACAAAATAGGCAGGCCCTGCGGCATGAGGAAAGCGGCTGGCCAATAAACCAAATACTAGCGCAACTGGAATAATGGCTAACGTGAGTATTAACCAGGCAAGCAATGCCCCTGAGTCTGCTACCGCAATGGTCATTTGCGGTAAAATAAATACCCCTGTACCCAGCAATGTGGTGGCCATTAACCCAGCACCTTGCCAGCGACCTATCGTTCCTGTTATTTGATTCATAATGTTATTCTTGCTGTGATATATTGCATTATTATAAGTGGCATCGACTCAACATTCTGCGGGTTCATCAGCGCAAGCTGCTTGTTAAAACCGACAAAATGACGGAATTAACTTCTTACGCCGTCAATATGACGGAGAACAGATATTAATGACAACTCAGGAATACTGCATTGGATAAATTTGATAACGCGATTATAAGCGCATTACGCCTCAATGCTCGACAGAGTATTTCGTTTATTGCCGAACAAGTGAATTTGTCACGCAGTGCAGTGACGGAGCGAATTAAAAAATTAGAACAAAGTGGTGTTATTCGTGGGTATCAGGTTTTACTCAGCGAATCTCAAAAGCAAGGTGTGTCTGCTTACTTTGAAATTCAACACCGCTGTGCACGTTGCGCTGAGGTGATCCATATTTTTACCACTATTCCTGAAGTCATTACTTGCCAGGGGATCACTGGCGACATGGACTTACTGGTTTATGTGCATGCTAACTCGATGCAACGTCTGCATGAAATCCGAGAGTTTATTGATGCCCAAGCCGATATTGTTAAAATTAAAACTCATGTTGTATTAAGTGAATGGATTAATAACCAGGCATAAAAAAGCTCTATAAAAACAGAGCTTATGGCTGAACACTTGTCCGTACATAAATCAATTATGCGAGCTGTTTACCTATTTCTAATCCTTTGCCATGTAAAGCAATAAATTTCTCGCCCAAACCTGACATATCCATTTTGATAATGCCGGCTTTATGATTAGCAATATCCGCTAACCATGCGGTAAATGACTCATCGTCTCGCTGATCATCCCAATGAGAAAATACAGCGTGTGACAAATAAATCACCGAAGCCAATTTTGAAGCAGGCTTGGCTTTCAGCGGCGCTCGTTGAAACTCAATACCATGAACTAACGTGGGGGCAAATTTCCAGTTTGAGGCTAATAATGCACCAACAGATGGTGAATCGAACCCTAATAAACTTAATTCAAGTTGCTGCTTATCAGCCCCCTCTGCCACGGCCGCACGAATTTGCGCCGCTACAGTAGGCTCAACAACCGCAATTAATAAATCACCAATGTTATGTAAAATAGCGCAGGTAAATGCTTCATCGGATGCCACGCCACACACTTTAGCAAGTGCTTGAGAATATAACGCTATCTCAAAAGTCTCGCCCCAAAACTCCGCTAAATCAATACCGTCAGGATTGGGTATCGCGCCTACCACAGCCGAAGCAATCACTAAGGTGCGTAATGTTTGCGTTCCCAAACGGACCACGGCATCTTCAATAGAGCCCACTTCTCGACTGCGCCCAAAATGCGCCGAGTTGGCAAGACGTAACACTCTTGCGCTAATTAATGGGTCCTGCGCAACCTTAGCAGAAATGCTTTTTATAGAGGTATTTTCATTATTAACGGCATCAAGTAACTCACTAACAGCTTTGGGTAAACGCGGTAATTCATCGACTCTTTTTAATAGTGCAGCTGATGGCATATGTTTAGGTCCTTACATTAACGGATAAGTATATAAATCACTTTTACAACTTTAGCATAACATAAATAAAACAATTGCTAATGCAGTGAATGATTATTGCTATTGGCGCTTTATTATTTAACCTGAACCTGGGATAGGGAATGAACTTATACCATTTAAAACAACACCTTAACCACTGCCACTTTGCAAGATTGTCATTTTTTATGCTAACAAAGCGAATTGACACGTCAATAGCTAGCCTATTGCAAGTCGATTCAACGCAGTTAGCAGGGCAAAGGACTGCTTGAAAGGCGTTTATTATTCCGAGTTGAGGTTATTTATGCGTCGGCTTTAAAAAGTCTGCGTTAAACCTTAGATATCACGCACACTTGGCGTTACACTAATATTCGTTATTTATCTTCTACATGAGCCAATATGCAACAACAGACTAGCGCAGATATGAATTTATTATGGGGACAATTGATCCTCGAGGAACTTGCGCGTTTAGGCGTTAAACATGTGTGCATGGCGCCGGGTTCTCGTTCAACGCCGTTGACATTAGCTGCTGCTAGCCAAACTCAAATCACTCGCCACATTCATTTTGATGAACGAGGTTTAGGCTTTATGGCGCTTGGCCTTGCTAAGGCCAGTAACGCTCCTGTTGCCATTATCACCACGTCGGGTACTGCGGTAGCAAACTTATATCCAGCGATTGTTGAGGCATGGCTTACTCATGTGCCATTAATTGTATTGTCAGGTGATCGCCCAAGTGAATTAATTGATTGCGGTGCCAATCAAGCCATTATCCAACCTGCTATTTTTGCCGGCTATGCCAAGCAATTAAATTTACCGACACCAGATATTGGCTATCCGGCTAATGCACTATTAAGTGCCATTGACCATGCAGTCACTAACCAACACCAACCCGTGCATATCAACTGTATGTATCGTGAACCGTTATACCCTGCTGAACTGGTCACATTAGCCCATGTAAAAAAAACAGCAAGTGTGACGACTACCACTTATCTAGCGCCACTCAATACATGGTTTGACAATAACAAACCGCTGACTCGGTATGCTGGATTAAACAGTGCTGAATTGCCCTCTACAGATACCTTAATGCGCTTTGTGCACGGCAAAGGCGTGATTGTCGTCGGGACATTGTCACCCGCTGATAATCCACACTTAATTGTGGCATTAGCACAAAAACTCGGCTGGCCGGTATTAGTCGACGCGCAATCACAATTACGCCAACACCCGGGGGTCATTGGTCATACAGACCAATTATTGCTTAATGCGAAAGCCAGTAAACTGCTTGAACAGGCAGAACGCGTATTAGTGTTTGGTGGACGTTTTGTCTCCAAACGTCTTATTCAATATTTGGCTCAACAGGCCTGGCACAGCTACTGGCAAATAATAAATCATAGCGATCGCTTAGACCCAACACATCAAAATAAACACATATGGCAAGCCAGTGTGCAAGCGGTGTGTCAGTTACCTTGGCCACGATCTTCAGATGCGAATTGGGCACTGCAACTATTACCCTATAATGAATCGTTAGAGTCGGTACTTAAGCAACAAATTGATAATACGAGTTTTGGCGAAGCACAAGTCATACGTACCGTTGCAGCGAATCAAACTGATGAACACATCTTATTTATTGGCAATAGCTTACCCATACGCCTTTATGATATGTATGCCCCAATAGCCACCAATACCCCCGCAATTTACACTAACCGTGGCGCATCTGGCATTGACGGCCTTATTGCCACTGCATGCGGTGTCGCAGCAGACAAAAAAGCCCCCACAACCTTACTCATTGGTGACTTATCTTGCTTGCATGACTTCAACTCGATGGCATTGCTAAAACAAATGACCCGCGCGTTTGTGCTAGTGATTATTAATAATGATGGCGGCAATATTTTTAACTTATTGCCAGTACCCGATGAAAGCTTACGTAATGATTTTTATCGCTTAAGCCATGGTTTAGAGTTTGGTTATGGTGCGGCAATGTTTGGCTTGGCATATCGCCAGGTAGATGACATTGAATCGTTTAAGCAAGCGTATCAAGAGGCCTTTGAATTTAACTGTGCATCAGTGATTGAAGTTAATGTTGCGCCCAATCAAGCCAGCGATCAAATTGCACAAATTAACCAATGGGTGAAACAGCACTAATGGTCATCATCCGTCGTTTTGGCCACCCGAGCTTACCTGCTTTAGTCATGTTGCATGGCTTTTTGGGCAGTAAAGACGACTGGTCTACTTTAATGCCAAGTTTAAGCCAACACTTTCATTGTATTTGCATCGATTTACCCGGCCATGGTGCAAATACATTGGCATTAGCATCTCCAGGGTTTAGTCAAGTAGCTGCGCATATTGTCGCCAAAGTCAGTGAACTTGGAATAAACCAGTTCCACTTATTGGGCTACTCATTGGGCGGCAGAATTGCCTTACATATTGCTCAAGACTTTCCTAACGCACTACTCAGTTTAACCTTAGAGTCGGCTCACCCAGGGTTAATTGACGATATACAGCGCGACGCACGAGCTAAAAGCGATTTGCTGTGGGCCAAAAAGTTACAGCAGTTAACGATAACCGCCTTTTTGTCACTGTGGTACCAACAAACTGTATTTAATGACCTGAGCAAAATACACAAACAACAATTAATTGCACTGCGCAATAACAATAATCCGCAACGCCTTAATAATTGCTATCTCGCCACTTCTCTCAGCCTGCAGCAAGACTGTAGAGCGGTGCTAAACCAACTCTCTTGCCCCTGTTTTTACCTTTATGGTGAAGACGACAGTAAGTTTGCGCAAGTGGCTAAAGACTGGCAAGCTCAGTACCGTAACGCCAAATTAATACTGCAGCCTTTAGCGGCGGCCGGACACAATATTCATAGCCTACATCCAAGGTTATTCAGTGACACTTTATTGGCTTTACTTAATCCCATCACCTCTGCTTAGGAGTTGCTATGCAAGTTGTCGACGCGCCGACCATTAGCAGTGCTTCATTATATCGATATCATATTGCACTCAACCCAACCTTACCTGTGGCGAAGCAACGCATTGATCACCGTAAAGGTGTGGTGTTAGTCGTAAACTTGACCAATGAGCAACACCACACACAACAAGCCTGGGTTGAAATAGCACCGCTGTCGGGAATTGATACTGAAGGCTTGCCTATTGAAGGCTTTAGCCAAGAGTCTATTGACGATGTGATGTCGTATTTATCGCAATGCGCAAATCAACTGATTGACCAATCTGCCAATGCCATAATGACCTTAGTAGATAATGCATTATTGCCGTGTTGCGCGTTTGGACTGAGTTTATTGCATGCTAAAATAACGCAACAACTGCCTTGTAGAATTGACAACCCACACACTCAATCGGCCACGGTTCCGCTGGTTTATGCCGGTATGACTGAACAACAACTGCAAGCCAAACTGCTGCAAAATGGCACCGTAAATAGCGTTAAAGTCAAAGTGGCACAAACAACGATGGAGGATGAAATCGCCTTTATTTATCGAGTGTTAGAGATCGCGCCACAGGTCAGTTTGCGCCTAGATGGTAATCGCGGTTTTAGCCTCGAACAAGCCATCGACTTTTTAGCTTGTTTGCCCAAAGATAAAATAGAATACATTGAAGAGCCCTGCATCAATCCAGCTGACAACCCACATGTTTTTCGGCACCTTGGCGTTAGCTACGCCCTGGATGAATCGCTTAACTCATCCACGTTTGATGTTGTTAATGCGATAAAACAACAACCTGGTATTGGCGCGCTTATTATCAAACCTATGTTACTCGGCTCAATAGCTAAATTACAAAACATAATAGACACCGCCCATAGTTATGGCGTGCGCTGCATTATAAGTTCGAGCTTAGAGTCCGATATTGGCATTAATGACTTACGCCTCGTAAGCCAGGCGTTAACCCCCAACGAAACACCCGGGTTAGACACCTTAAACGCATTTAGTCAGTCATTATTACTTGCACCAGCAATAGCTCAGCAGCTTAATATTAACGCTTTGCAGCTAATCCATCATGCTGGTGAATCAAACGAGGCAGTTGATTCATAATGATGATATCGCCACTGCATCAAACCGCGCTAAAGACACCAAATGCCATCGCAATTGAAGATGGCCATGACACTTATACTTATGCCACCTTAAGCGCAATGGTGAGTAATTTAACGCAATCATTGCAGGCACAACATATTGGGCGTGGCGATATTGTGGCGTGCTTATCACAAAACAATTTAGAGATGATTTGTCTGTACTGGGCTTGTATTGATGCTGGCTGGGTATTTTTACCTTTATCACCTCGGCTATCTAACCAACAAATTACTCAGCTAATTGATACTTATCAAATACAATGGCTATGGACAGACAGCCCCAGTAGACAAATAGACATCAAGGTCGCCCATTGGTTAAACGTATCACTGTGTATACAAACCAATCCATCGCCAACTACCGTTAAAATATCACCTCACATTGCCTCTAATATCATCCTGACATCAGGCTCAAGCGGCACACCTAAAGCCGCTGTACATTGCTTACTGAACCATATGACCAGCGCACAAGGCTCGGCTAGCTATATTCCACTAAAAATGAATGATAGCTGGTTATTGTCTTTACCATTGTTTCATATTGGCGGCTTAGCGATATTGCATCGATGCACCCTAGCCGGTGCCTGCATAGCACTTCGCAACTCAGCTATGTCATTAGCCGAACAACTGCAACAAAGCGATATTACCCATGTGTCGTTAGTGCCAACTCAGGCATTACAAATATTAGCGCAGCAGCCCCAGGTTTTAACCCATGTAAAAGCCTTATTATTAGGCGGTGGCATGATAGAACCGCAACTCATTAGCACCCTCAACGCGCACAATATCAAAGCTTACACCAGTTATGGCATGACAGAGATGAGCTCGCAAATCACTACGGCAAAAGCCAATCTCGCTGGTCATCATGGCCGCCCTTTGCCGGCTCGGCAGCTCAAGCTAGTCGACGGGATTATTTGGGTTAAAGGAGAATGCTTATTTTTAGGGTATTTAACCCCCCAAGGTATTTCACTTCCAGTTGACCACCAAGGTTGGTTTTGTACTCAAGATAAAGGTCAGCTTAATGATAAAGGCCAGTTGATGATTTCAGGAAGAATAGACAATATGTTTATTTGTGGCGGTGAAAATGTTCATCCAGAACAAATTGAAGCGGTGTTAATGACACACCCCAACGTGGCTCAAGCGATTGTATTTGCTATGCCAGACCCCATTTTTGGCTACTTACCTGCAGCGATTATCGACTATGTCGATGAACACGATACAGAGCAAGTCAATGCACAACTGAGTGAGTTAATAGAGCAAAAGCTAGCGCGCTTTATGCGTCCAAGACAGTATTTTGGCTGGCCTAAACAGGTCATATCGAGCGGCATTAAAGCGCCCAGAAAATTGATTATTGCTGCCATTCAACAGTCGGTGGTGTGAAGAGACATTAATGCTTAAATAACTTAAATGCTAAAAACAAAAAACCTGCCGCGGCAGGTTTTTTAGTTTAAAAAGTGTAAGGAGTAAAGCTTATTCCATACACGCTTTAAGCTTGTTCATGGCATTTTTTTCTAACTGCCTGATACGTTCTGCTGACACTTGGTAAGCTGAAGCAAGCTCTTGTAGCGTGGTTTTATTATCATCTAACCAACGAGCGCGAAGAATATGCTGGCTGCGGTCATCTAAGGTTTTGATTGCTGATAATAAACGCGCTTGCGAATCGGCTTCCCAATTGTCGTTTTCAACCTGTTCGGCTAAATCTGAAGAATGATCTTCTAAATACAATGCAGGAGCAAAATCGTGGTTATCATCATCGCTGTCGTTGGCAAGATCAAACGCAGGATCTTGCGCGGCCATACGTGACTCCATTTCAGTCACATCAGCTTTCGACACACCCAGATTTTCTGCCACCATAGTGACTTCAGCGTCGCTGAACCAACCTAAACGTTTTTTAGATTTACGAATATTAAAGAACAGCTTACGCTGAGCTTTAGTGGTCGCAACTTTTACGATACGCCAGTTTTTAAGGACGTATTCATGAATTTCGGCTTTAATCCAATGCACTGCAAATGAGACTAAACGAACACCAACGTCTGGATCAAAGCGTTTTACCGCTTTCATCAAACCAATGTTGCCTTCTTGAATGAGGTCAGCCTGAGGTAAACCATAACCTGAGTAACCTTTAGCAACGTGAACCACGAAACGAAGGTGCGACATAATTAATTGCTTTGCAGCCTGTAGATCGCCTGTTTCTTGTAAACGCTTGGCAATATCGTACTCGGTATCCGCGTCCAACATATTAATGCTGGTCACAGACTGGATATACGCTTCTAAACTACTACTGCCTCTAGGAACAGTCAGTGCCATTGATTGCGTTTGATAAGTCATTCGCTCTCCTACTACATTCAAAAAATTTACTTCAGTTAACTAAATACGCTTTATGAAACCCAATGGTTCATCTATTTCTACACTCGATTTAGCTGATGAACTATCAACTAAATGACATCATATGTCAAATCAGCTTCAGCTCGATTAATATTTTCACCGCTGGCCAATCACAATGCAAGTGAACAATCGTTCATTAATAGACTCACTAATACTATTATATGCCTTTAATTATGAAGGCTCAATATTACGCAAGTGCTGTCGTACCGATAAATACGAGCCTAGCCAACCTAAAAATGACGCTAACAAAACAAGCTTGATTAACTCAGCAAAGGTCAACGATTGAATGGTCAATTGGCTACCATATAAACCCAGTAATTCCGCTAATGCACTGTCGAGATACCACACTAATATGTTAATGATAAGCCAGGCTAAAATACCGCCTATCACCCCATACCAAATGCCGGTATACAAAAAAGGCCTTTGAATAAACGCTTCGGTTGCACCCACCAGCTTCATCACTTCAATTTCAGTACGTCGATTCATAATGGCTAAACGAATAGTGTTACCAATCACCAACACGACAGCTAATACTAATAACGCTGCGATGGCCAGCACGGTTTTCTCAAGTAATTTAAGCAGTGCTTGCAAGCGTTCTAGCCACTCAATGTCGAGCCGACCAAAGTTCACTTCAGGCTCACGCTCCAATTTGGCGAGTAATTCACGCGCACCAGTAGGGCTTGAATACTTAACCGATGGGGTCACGGTCACCACGGCGGGCAGCGGGTTTTCGTCAAGGTACGACAGTGCCTCACCAAATCCAGATAAGCGCTGAAACTCTTCAAGCGCTTGATCTCGGCTGATATAGCTCACGGTTTCGACTTCTCTAAACGCTTTAATTCGCGATAATAAACTTTGAATCGATTGCTCACTACGGCCTTTATTAATGAATAGTGATATTTCAGCCGCACTGTTCCAAGACTGAGTAATATTCTCGGCATTTTTAACCAGCACCTGTAATGCTGCGGGTAAGCTTAAACTCACGCCGAGCACGGCCATAGTCATAATCGATGATACCGGGCTGCGCCACAGCTCTCCCATACTCGACATGCCTTGTTGCACATGTCGAATAAAGAACATCACTATGCGGCCGCTTAACGGTAATTTACTTTGCGTAATATTGGGTTTCTTGCTCATCGCATCGCCTCCCTATCACTGCTTTCGCCGCCGAGCATTCTGCCTTGGCGCAAGGTAAATGTGCGGTATTTCATGCGCGCAATAAGGCCAAGGTCATGGGTGGCAATTAATACGCTGGTGCCTGAGTCGTTAAAGGTCTCAAACAGGCGCAAAATGTCCATCGACAATTTGGGATCTAAGTTACCGGTCGGCTCATCGGCTAGCAGTAATGGCGGCTTGTTAACAATCGCTCGAGCGATACCGACACGTTGCTGCTCACCACCCGATAACATAATCGGTAAGTGACGCTCTTTGCCGTATAGACCCACCATATCTAGGGCACCCGCAACACGCTTACGAATTTCACCATGAGAAAAACCTTCGATAACCAAAGGCAAAGCAATATTGTCAAACACGCTCTTATCCATCAGTAGATGATGGTTTTGGAAAATCATTCCGATATTGCGACGCAAATAAGGCACATGCTTAGGGCCAACATTGGCAATGTTGTGACCATTAATCGATACTTTACCTGCAGTTGCACGTTCGATAACCGTGATCAATTTGAGCAAGGTACTTTTACCCGCACCTGAATGGCCGGTTAAAAAAGCCATTTCACCTTGTCTAAGATGAAAATTGACATCCATCAGCGCTTTTTGACCGCCTGGATAAATTTTACTGACCTGCTCAAATTGGATCATAAATTATTGGTCCGTTTTTTCCTGACTGAATAACGCTTTAATAAAGTCGTTGGCGTTAAACGTACGTAAATCGTCAATTTGTTCGCCTACGCCAATGTGGCGAATAGGGATATTAAATTTGTCGGCAATGGCGAATATCACCCCACCTTTAGCTGTGCCATCAAGCTTACTGATCGTTAACCCCGTCACCCCTACGGCTTCTTGGAATAACTGCGCCTGACTAATGGCATTTTGGCCTGTGCTCGCATCGAGGGTAAGCATCACTTCATGCGGAGTATCTGGGTCAAGTTTTTTCATCACTCGAACCACTTTTTTCAGCTCTTCCATTAAGTGACTTTTGTTTTGTAAACGCCCGGCGGTATCGGCAATTAATACGTCAACTTTACGCGCTTTGGCCGCTTGTAATGCATCAAATAATACCGAGGCACTGTCGGCGCCAGTATGCTGAGCGATCACAGGAATATTATTGCGCTGGCCCCATACCTGAAGCTGTTCAACCGCCGCAGCACGGAAGGTATCACCTGCCGCTAACATGACAGATTTACCTTGATTTTGATACTGTTTTGCTAATTTACCGATAGTGGTGGTTTTACCCACGCCATTAACGCCGACCATCAAAATAACAAATGGACCATTGGCGTTATCAGGGACTAATGGAATCGCGACCGGCTCTAGCATTTTTTGCATTTCGTCACGCATTAAGTCGTATAACGCTTCTGCATTTTTAAGCTGCTTGCGCGACGCATGTTCCGTTAAGCTTTTAATCAATTTAGTGGTTGTTTCAACACCCACATCGGCAATCAATAATTGCTCTTCTAGCTCTTCAAACAACTCATCATCGATTTTTTTACCACTGAATAAGCCAATAAAACCAGAACCGATATTTTCGCTGGTACGCATTAAGCCGCGCTTTAAGCGGGCGAACATGCCTTCTTTTTTAGGTTTTTCTTGTGGCTCATCTTGACGTTCGAGCTCAATGGATTCAATAGGCGCTTGTGCGACTGCCAGCGTTTCAGCGGCTAAAGCTTCTGCTGCGATAGCTTCTGAATCAAGACGCTCTTGCTCTAGGCGTGCTTCTTCAGCCGCTTGCTGCTCGGCCAATTCTTGTGCAACGAGTTCTTGTGCTGCTAATGTTTGAGCGGCCAATTGCTCAGTTGCAAGTTTTTCGGCCGCCAATGCTGCTGTTTCAGCCGAAAGACGCTCAGCTTCGAGATGTGTTTGCTGAGCAAGTTCATTCTCAATGCGCAATTGTTCTAGGCGTTCAGCTTCTATACGAGCAGCTTCTTGTTCGGCTTGCTGTGCGGCTAATTGCTCCGCGGCAAGCTTTTCGGCTGCTAATGCCTCTGCTTCGGCGGCCATACGCTCAACGTCAAGTCGTGCTTGTTCTGCACGCTCATTCTCAATGCGTTGTTGTTCTAGGCGTTCAGCTGCTAAACGGGCAGCTTCTTGTTCGGCTTGCTGTGCGGCTAATTGCTCCGCAGCGAGTTTCTCGGCGGCTAATGCTTTAGTTTCAGCAGTTATTCGCTCAGCTTCAAGGCGTGCTTGCTCAGCACGTTCATTATCAACACGTTGTTGTTCAAGCTGCTGTTTTTCAAGCTCTAAAGCTTCGATACGAGCCGCTTCTACCTGGGCAAATTCTGCTGCTTGCTTTTGTTGCTCAGCTTGTTGAGTTTGTTCTGCTGCGTCAGTGGCAACATCATGCGAAATTTCTGCATCAGGTTGTTGCTGCTCTTCAACTTCAGGGGCGGGCTTATCTTTACGAAACCAGGAAAAAAAACCTTTCTTTGCCATGTTTGCTACCAGTATTTATAGGTTTAAAAATTCGGTTGAAGCCGTTTGATGCATCTCTGTGCAGTAAAATGATGAATACTCACATTTAATCACGAGTTTGATATAAAATAACGACGGTTCAGATTGTGGCATAGTCTACCACTTTCTTTTTTCTTTGTTCAGGCAAAATCACGAGGGTGAGATGGCTAAAAAAAACACCAGTAGCGGTCAGGTGCGAATTATTTCAGGTCAATGGCGCTCACGTAAGCTTCCGATCCATGATCTTGAAGGTTTACGTCCAACAACCGATCGCGTTCGCGAGACCTTATTTAACTGGATAGCCAACGATATTCGCGGCGCTCGAGTGCTCGACTGTTTTGCTGGCAGCGGTGCATTATCGCTTGAAGCACTGTCGCGTTACGCAGAATTTGCCACCATGATTGAGTTGCAACGAGATGCCGCCAATCAATTAAAACTAAACCTTACTACTCTACAATGCCAAAATGCCGAAGTCATCAATGGTGACAGCTTACAAGTGCTGGCTAAAGGCACTAAAAACGGTGTTGACCTGGTTTTTATTGACCCACCATTTCGTAAAGAACTCGCAGCCAAAGCCATTGATCTATTAATGGCCCACCAATGGCTCAACAACAATGCCTTTATTTACGTTGAAACCGAGTCCGAAATTGCAACGTTACCCGTACCCGCCTCATGGATTCCACTTAAAGAGAAGCAGGCTGGCCAGGTGACTTACCGACTTTATCAATATCAAACAACTGACACATCGGCGCTGTAGTCATGCTCAGCAATCTGACATTAAACAATACAGCGCGAAATGATCTGATATTAATCGGTAAAACCGCCACATTGTCGATGTGGGCCTTATTCACCTATGGATTTTTTGTGTTTAGCCAAGATGTCACAGCCATACTGACTCTTATCGCTACATTGTCTGCGATGATGCACCTGTTGTTACTTTTAGCCGTATGCCTCAGCCCTAAGAGTAAATATCAACCCATCATAAAATATGCAGCCATTTTGCTGTGGGGCATATTTGCCTTAGGTCACCTTAAGCCTCAATCGGTAACCGTTTAGCGCGATTCACTTTGTACCTGATACAAAAAAGCCTCGTTAATTTAACGAGGCTTTTTTTAAAGTCGATATGCTATTACTTTTTAGGGTAAGGGTGAGCAACACCTTTGTGGCAATCTACACAGGTTTTTCTGTCTTCAGGTGCTTTCTTGAAGTTATTGCTGTGCATTCTAACAGCCATTTTCTTCATCGTTTCTGGCTGGTCTTCATAAATACGTGTATGACAGTGCTGACAATTAGCAGAATCATTACTACGGAAATATTCTAACGCTAAGTCGGCTTGTTCTTTACGGTTTTCGTCTAACCATTCTTGCGTCATAAAGCCATCGATAGTCATTAAGCCAATAATGTCTTTTGACACGATGATTTTCTTAATCAAGTAATCAACTGGACCATGCGGTAAGTGACAGTCTTGACATTGCACAGTCACACCGGCTTTACCGCCACCGTGAGCTGATGCCATAACTTCATCTCTTAACGAGTGATCTCGGTGACAAGTCATACAAAAAGCATCGCTACTTGTTGCATGTAATGTCTGTTGTGTTGCGAAATAGCCTACGACACCCACAATTACACCAACCACAATAAGTGCAATAATTGAGTACTTCGCGCTTGGTTTAAATAGTGCACGCCAGTTCATTGTTCAATCTCCATAATTTGCTAAAACTACATTTCTAATATTTGTTTATCTAGTTTAGGATTTTTTAACATTATAAAATTGATTCTAGTCGCTGTTTTTATGATTCCTTATCAGAAAATATCTAAAATGAGAGATAGATCGCTACTCATTGTCACTGAACAGCTTAAAAACGTTCCGAATGCTGAAATGGTTTAGTGTTTTTAGCGGTCTTATTGATTTGATTAAGGTTAAAAATGTGTACTGGCGCATTGTTTGCTACTCCGTATGCGATTATATTGTACGGGTCTTTAGTATTGTGATTAGTCTTCACTATGATTGATCGATAAAGCTTACATGTTGGTTCACTTTTAGGATGTTATGCATAAATCTATTCGCCATTACCTGATTGCTATTTGCACTTTGTTGTCTTTAATCGGACAAGGTGTGTTAGCTAATGGCTATACCATGATTATGCCCAGCGATATGAAGATGAATGAACAGATGATCACGAAAGTGATGCCAAACGACATGAAAAGTGGCAGCGATTGCCACAGCATGATGCAAGATGAAACAAACATTGCCACTAGCTCAAACCATTGTTGTGATAATGCCGCTAGTTGCACTAATGACTGCAGCCATTGCTTTACCATTACTTTTACGGGCACGGTTTTCAGTACCGATATAGCGATTAGCCCTACCCCTGAAGATACTGCGGTAACCTTACCGATTGCACAATTATTCTCTATTGATGGCTCCCCTGCGTTTCGCCCCCCTATTGTTTAACCTCACTTCTATAATGTCGGCGTAAACTCGATTATATTTTTTACATGATATTCATGGTTTATCTGCGTATTGGCGCAACACAATTTTTGTATTGTATGCCGCGCTCAACCATGACCAGAGGTTGATATGAAACACGCTTTTATTGTTGCACTATTAGCAACGGCGAGCTTATTAAGCTACGCGACGGCTTTCCCTGCCTATGCTGCATCTGAACCGGCAGCACATGAACAGCATCAACACAATTATTACTGCCCCATGCACCCTGATGTCACGAGTGACAAGCCAGGTAGTTGCCCTAAATGTGGTATGTTTTTAGTCGCAAAAGAGCCTGAAACAGCTGATATTGAATCTAAATCAGTAGCTCACCACGAAACACAAATAACGCCTGCTGCCAAAAAAGTATTTGAGCAACCGATTAGCTCACTTCAACCCATGGCCAAACCAAGCGTAACTAACAAAACTCCCACCCAGACAACTAAATATATTTGCCCAATGCATCCTCATGTTGTGTCTGATGCGCCGGGTAGTTGTCCGATTTGTGGTATGAATTTAGAAAAAGTGGCTGTCGGTGACGCAAGCCAAGAAATTGTGGTGGGCGTATCAGGTGGAATGCAACAAGCGCTAGGTATGCGCAGCCATGTAGTGGCCAAGAGCAGTTTATCGCGCCAAGTCAATACCATTGGCACTGTGCAATACAACGAAAATACCATAGGCCATGTACACACTCGCGCCACCGGATGGATTGAAACGCTGACAGTGCACAATGTTGGCCAACAGGTAAAGCAAGGTCAACTCTTGTATGAGTTGTATTCACCAGAGCTCGTTAATGCTCAAGATGATTACTCACAAGCGCTCGATTACCTTAAACAAGACAAGCAACGTGGCAGCATATTATTGAGTAAAGCCCGTAAGCGCTTAGAATTATTAGGCGTCGATAATGCGGTGATTAATCGCCTAGAAAAAACCGGAGAAACCATTTATCGCGTGCCGTTTTATGCGCCGCAAAGTGGCTTTATTAGTAAGTTAACCATTCGTCATGGCATGTATATTCAACCGGGTGATACCTTATTTGAAATTGTCAATTTAGACAGTGTATGGGTCATTGCAGACGTATTTGAGAACGAACAAAGTTGGTTAACAGAAGGGCGTAAAGTCAGTGTCAGCGCAGCGGCACAAGGCCTGTTTGATATTGATTCAAACATTGATTATATCTATCCAGAGCTAGACCCAGTCACCCGCGCCATGCGAGTCAGAATTCAATTAAACAACATGCAAGACAAACTGAGGCCCGGCACGTTGGTGGATGTCACCTTGTACGGTCAACCCAAACTGGATGTATTGACGGTACCTACCGAAGCGTTGATTTTAACCGGCAGAGAAAACCGCGTAGTGGTGCAGCGCAGCGACACTAGCTTTGCATCAGTGTCAGTAAAAGTCGGCATGATGGCTCAAGGTAAAGCGGAAATTATCCAAGGTTTAAATGAGCACGACAAAGTGGTCGTATCTGGACAGTTTTTACTTGATTCAGAAGCCAGTATTCAAGGCAGTTTGCAGCGTTTAAGTGGTGCAGGTACTCAAGCCCAAACTGACGTTCATCAACACTAAGGAGCCTTGCTATGCTAGCGCAAATTATCAATGCTTCAATTAAAAACCGTATTATGGTGTTGTTGTTTACGGCAATCATTGCCCTGGTGGGCTTTCAAACCATGCGCACCACTCCATTGGATGCATTGCCCGATTTATCAGACGTACAAGTGATTGTTAAAACCAGTTATCCAGGTCAAGCTCCGCAGTTGGTAGAAGACCAAATAACCTACCCATTGTCGTCGGCCATGTTGGCGGTTCCCGGCGCCAAAACCGTGCGCGGGTTCTCGATGTTTGGTGACTCGTTTGTGTATGTAATTTTTGAAGACGGTACCGACATTTATTGGGCCCGCTCACGCGTGCTTGAATACCTTTCGCAAACCCAAGATCAACTGCCTGATGGAGTCACGCCGAGCTTAGGCCCTGACGCCTCCGGTGTCGGTTGGATTTTTCAATACGCACTCGTAGATCGCAAAGGCCAATACGATTTAGCGCAATTGCGCTCTCTGCAAGATTGGTTTTTAAAGCTTGAGCTGCAAAGTGTCGCAGGCGTATCAGAAGTCGCGACCGTTGGCGGTATGGAACAAACCTATCAAGTGGTCGTCGACCCGCATAAGTTGGCTTTGTATCAAATCGATTTAATGACCATTAAAAATGCCCTCGACAATTCTAATAGTTCAACGGGTGGCTCGGTGATTGAAATGGCCGAGGCGGAATACATGATTACCTCAAGTGGTTATCGCCAAACCATTGCTGATTTTGCTGAAGTGCCGTTGGGCATATTATCTGAAACCGGCACGCCAATATTAATGAAAGATGTCGCAGAACTACGCACAGGCCCAGCGGCAAGACGTGGGATTGCTGAGCTTGATGGACAAGGTGAAGTCGTCGGCGGTATTGTGGTGATGCGCTACGGCGAAAACGCCCTTGAAACCATTAATAATGTCAAAATTAAGCTCGAACAAATCAGTAATGGCCTGCCAGACGGAGTGGAGTTAGTCACCACTTATGACCGCTCAGAGCTGATTGTGCGATCAGTCGACAACCTCAAACATAAAGTGCTCGAAGAGATGCTGGTTGTTGGGCTGATTTGCTTATTATTTTTACTGCATGCTCGTTCGACATTAGTGGCCATTATCACTCTACCCATCTCGATTTTGATCAGCTTTATTGCGATGCATTTTATGGGGGTGAATGCCAACATTATGAGCCTAGGCGGGATAGCTATCGCCATTGGCGCAGTGGTTGATGCATCAATCGTAATGGTAGAAAATACTCACAAACATTTAGAGCATTACCGCCAACAACACGGCAGAGCCCCTGAGGGCGAAGCACACTGGCAGCTAGTAAAAGAAGCCTCTGTTGAAGTGGGTCCTGCACTATTTTTCAGTTTATTAATTATTACCTTAAGCTTTACCCCTGTGTTTGCGTTAGAAGCACAAGAGGGGCGCTTGTTTCATCCTCTCGCCTTTACCAAAACCTTTGCTATGGCCGCATCGGCAATTTTAGCCATCACCTTAATTCCGGTATTAATGGGCTATTTTGTTCGTGGAAAAATCCCCGATGAGCGTAAAAACCCACTCAGTCGTATCTTAATTGCGTTATATCAACCGCTATTAAAGTGGGTGTTACGTTTTCCAAAAATGACCATCGTTATGGCTATTGTCGCCTTACTCAGCGCCTATTATCCCCTTAGCCAAATGGGCTCAGAGTTTATGCCAACGCTAGAAGAAGGTGACTTGCTGTATATGCCCACCACATTACCCGGCGTTAGTGCAGGGAAAGCGGCGGAGATTTTACAACAAACAGACAGGCTAATTAAAACGGTGCCTGAAGTTAAGCGGGTATTTGGTAAAGTAGGCAGAGCAAAAACAGCCACCGACCCCGCACCGTTAACCATGTTAGAAACCACCATTATGCTTAAACCCACAAGCGAATGGCGAACTGGCGTCACATTAGAAAGTATCATTGCCGAACTGCAAAAAACGGTACGTATTCCGGGCATGACTAACGCTTGGGTGCAACCGATTAAAACCCGTATAGATATGTTATCCACTGGTGTTAGAACCCCGGTCGGCATCAAAATATCAGGCTCAAATGTTGAGGAGTTACAGCGAATAGGCAGTGAAATAGAAGCAGTAGTAAGCCAATTACCGGGCACCTTATCGGCATTTGCACAGCGCAGCAGTGGAGGTCGTTATATTGATATTACTCCTAACTTGAAAAATGCCGCTCGCTACGGCATGACACTCAAAGACATTCAAGATGTGGTGCAAATTGCCATTGGCGGCATGACGGTGGGCGAATCGATTCAAGGTCAGGAACGCTACCCAATTAATATTCGTTACCCAAGGGAGTTACGCGACAACATTGAAAAGCTAAAAGATCTGCCAGTGCTCACTAAAACCGGTAAATACCTACCCTTAAGTTACCTAGCTGAACTGACCATTAGCGACGGCGCGCCGATGCTTGCCAGTGAGAATGGCCGCCTTATTTCATGGGTGTTTGTCGACTTAAAAGATATTTCAATTGGTGAGTATATTACCCAGGCTCAAACCGCACTCGATGAACAAATTAGCTTACCTGCGCGTTACAGCTACAGCTTTGCGGGCCAATATGAATACATGCAACGGGTTGAAGCTAAAATGACACTGGTGATCCCGCTGATGATTGCGGTGATTTTTATCTTATTGATGATGACCTTTAACTCAACCATTCAGGCTCTGGTGATTATGCTCAGTTTGCCATTTTCACTGGTGGGCAGCGCATGGTTACTTTACTCGCTCGAGTTTAATTTCTCAGTGGCGGTATCGGTTGGCATGATAGCACTGGCTGGTGTGGCCGCTGAGTTTGGGGTGGTGATGCAGGTGTACCTCAACAATAGCATTGCCGCTTACAAACGAGAAGACCGCTATCAAACTAAAGCCGACTTAACGGCTGCGCTTATCGAAGGAGCGGTAATGCGCATACGCCCTAAAGCCATGACGGTTGCCACCATCTTTTTTGGCTTATTACCCATCATGTGGGGCAGTGGTTCAGGCAATGAAGTGATGCAAAAAATTGCCGCACCTATGGTGGGCGGTATGGTCACCGCGCCGCTATTATCGCTATTTGTGATACCGGCGATTTACTTACTCATTTACGGTCGACGGTTGCCTGCATAATCATTGGCAGTAATACGTTCATATTGACGCTATAAAGCAAAAATCCCAAACAATACATTGTTTGGGATTTTTTACTATCACATCAACATTCTAAGTTAAGCTGAGATTAATTCCGCTTAAGTGACTCATTAAGTTGATCCGCTTCATCTTGTTTCTTCTTCTTACATGCAGCGATATCATCAGGATGACCGTGTTTGCATGGATCACTGGCTAAAATCGCCATAGGCAGATTGAGTATCATGTAATCTGTATCATTTTTATTATCGTCGGCATTGCCAGCATTGCCTAAACGGTTTGGCGACGTGCCGCTACAAGCCGTTAAGACAAGTAAACTAGACAATATCAGGCTCGATAAGAGGGTCGATTGAACAAGCTGCTTTTTCATTATTGAGTGATCCTTTGTTTTTCACGCGCTAAACTCATCATCTTAAACATTCCCCACGCCATAATCGCGCCACCAATAACCAACATTGCATTAATGATCATTGGATGAGATAGCATAGGTAAAAAGCCTTCGTCAAAGCCGGCAAATATTCCGTAAAGCCCTAAACCAAACAATAACGTACCGGGAAAATCGATAATGGCCACCATTAGCATACTGCGGTTAATTCGTGCTAATGCTGTTTGTGTTGTTTCTTGAGTCATAAATTCATCCTTGGGTGTACTCCTTGTGTAACACTAATTATTCAGACATCGATTGTTAATTTGAGTTCAAATAATGACGTAAATACAAGATGCTAAATGTTTATGCTGCTGGGTCCAATAGCGAAATAATCGAGAAAAACCCGCCTTGCGGATCATTGAGTACCGAAAAACGTCCCACATTAGGGATGTCGGTAGCGGATACGCACACGGTCGCACCCAAACTTTTTGCTTTAGCGAGCGCGGCATCGCAATCATCAACTGCAAAATAGTTCATCCAATGCGCTGGCGCATCGCCCCATTCTGCCGTCATTTCCATCATGCCGCCAACAGCTTGCTCACCCACATACCATTCGGTGTATTCAAAATCGGCCATATCTGCAAGTTTGGTTTGATAGCCTAACACCTTACTATAAAATGTTTTAGCGGCTGCGGTGTCACGACAGGCTAACTCAACCCAGCATAAGGTATTAGCTTCTTGTGCCCGTTTTATGCCTATATGATCTTGCCCTTGCCACAGTGCAAAACGGCTACCTTCAAGGTCGGTGCATAATGCCATGTGGCCTGCGTCCCCAACCGAATGTGGCCCAGCTATCACTTGTCCGCCAGCTTGTTTAACTAATTCAGCGCTAACATTGACATCATCAACGGCAAAGTAGACCGTCCAGTGAGTGGGCAACGCCAACATATCTTCTGGCATTGGGTACATTGCGCCAATATCGTCACCCTCAATTTGCAACATTGTGTAATGCCCTTCAGGCATTGGCATATCATCAGCTCCCCAACCAAATAATGCTTGATAAAACGCTTTACCCGCATCCCAATCGTGCGTAGCCAGCTCAATCCAGCATGGTTGCCCTTGTTGATATTGTTGTACTTTCATTATTGTTGTCCTGTCGAAGTCACAATTACTGATAGGTAATAGTTATAAGTTAAGTTGATATCACCCAAAAAGCAAAAAGCCTTCAAACGAAGGCTTTTTTTAAAATGCACTGTGCAAATCAGCTTATTTAAATACCGGTAGAATATCGGCCATGGCCAGTAAGTGACAGGTTGCGGTAATCATACCAAACAGCACAACGACAGCAATCAGCGGTGTACCGCCTGGGACTTTAAAGCCAGTAGAGTTTGGATACAGTTGACGCACTTTATATGCTAACAGGGCTGGCACTATCACAGCCCACACGGTTGCGGCTAATGCGGCAAAACCAATGGCAATAATAAAACCATTAGGAAATAATAAGCCCAAAATCGTTGGTGGAATAAAAGTCACTGCAGCGGTTTTAACACGACCTGAACGCGAGTCATCAAAGCCAAATAAATCGGCAAGATAATCGAACAAACCTAAAGTCACCCCTAAAAACGATGACGCTACGGCTAAATTGGCAAATAACGTCAGCATATTGTTAAGCCACTGACTTGCCATCGCACCCGATAAAGCCTCAACCAGCACCCCAATGTTGCCACCCTTGGCAATCACATCAGCAAATTGGCTACGCGGAATATTACCCATGGTCGCGATAAGCCAACACACATAGATAATGAGGGCGATGCTAGTGCCTACGACTATCGCTTTGACAATGGTATTAGCATCTTTACCATAGTATTTAACTAAACTCGGTACATTGCCGTGGTAGCCAAAACTGGCTAAGCCAAAGGGAATGGCAGCAAATAAATACGGCAAATAACGGCTTTCACCGTCTGGTGACACTAACTTAGTGGTGTCGATTTCAATCAATAAATTACCTATTGCTAAAAAGAAGGTAATCACCATACCGCCGAGAATAATGGTGGTAATACGATCAACCGCTTTAGTGCTAATCAATACGATGAACGCTAACACTGCCGCAAACACTAAACCGGCAACACTTTGAGGTAAGGTTACGCCAAGTGCCGACAAGCTATGATTAACAATAGAGCTGCCACCACTAATATAAGCATAGGTCAAAATGTACAAGACAAACGCAATGGATACGCCGTTAATGACTCGCCAAAATTGACCTAATGTTTCTCGGGTTAGCGTATCGAAACTGGCCCCAGGCTCAAAATGCAAGTTAGCTTCTAGCAGCAATAACCCCGACATTAACATGCAAAACCAGACACCTAATAGCATGGCAATTGAATAACCAAACCACATTCCGGCACCCACAACTGGCAATGAAAACATGCCAGCCCCCACCGTGGTGCCCGCAATAATCATCGCACCGCCCAATAGAGACTTCCCTTGCGGACGGTGCTTTGCAGCATTCATATGGTTGGCCATTAATGTCCATGCTCCGCGTGCACACTATCAACAATGGTTTGTCTTACTGATGAGCTCAATAACTGGTTTGCATAATCGCGAATTCTAATCACTTCAGACCGATGCTCAACACTGCATAAATAGCCCAGTTCTTTTAGCTTAACGCTTAAGGTGTTATAGAGTTTTTTGTCATAAAACTCTGGCGCTGTGATGCCATGCAATGCACCTAAACGCTGTGCTAATAAGTGACTATCAGTTTCAAGCTCTGAGCGTTCTAAGTCAGGCTTTATCGCTAACAAGTTAAAGATAATGGCATAACGCTGTAACGTTTCGCTGATAGTTTCTGCTAACAATAATAATTGCGCAGTGTACCGAGGCGTGACTTCAAAATGTGCTTCGCCACTGAGTAAGCCTTGTTCAACCATAAAGTCCAAAAGGCTGTCGATATGCTGTGGCACATCGTCAATACCCATAAATAATTCAGCTTTTAGCAACGGATAAAAATCCATCACGACGGCATGAATTTTTTCGCGGTCACAAATATCATATTGCACTAAACAACTGGCAATTAACGACGGAATCGCCATGACGTGAATGATATTGTTGCGGTAGTAGCTCATGGTGATAGCAATTTTTTCATCAACAGAAATAATTTCACCAATGGCATCTTTCGTGCTGACAAACTTATTCAGTGATAAACAATGATCAACAATCGATTTACCATTACCTTCTGCAACAGAAGCATAATTTGTATAAGGTACCGTTTTCAGCATCGCTAAATACAAATCTAACTGACGTTCTAACAAGCTGCGCTCTAATGCATTTCGCTCAGAAGCTAGCAAGACTAAACTGGTTAATGTCACTGAACTCGCAGCGGCAGCGCCGTTAATATTAGTCATCACACGGTTAGCCAATAAGTTAACTGATGGCGTAAACCAAGTCGGTTTTTGCTCTGGGTCTTTGGCCACTTCTTCACGCCAATCTGGAGCTTGTTGATTTAAAAAGTTTTGTAGATTAATCGGCTCACCAAAATTCACATAACCTTGGCCAAAATTACCTAATTTACGAATGGCACCAAACACTTGCCACACTGACTCTTTTTGCTTTTTCTTGCCGCTTAACTCTTTGTGATAAGTGGCGACTTCCATCACATGGTCATAACCTAAGTACACAGGCACAAGCGTTACAGGTCGCTCAATGCCGCGCAATACACTATTGATAGTCATGGCTAACATGCCTGTTTTAGGGGCAAGTAAACGTCCGGTACGAGAACGGCCACCTTCAGTGAAGTATTCAACCGAATAACCTTTAGCAAACAGTTGGTCTAAATACTCACGAAACACAGCAGTGTATAGCTTGTTGCCGTTAAAGCTACGGCGGATAAAGAACGCGCCACCACGACGGAACATCGGGCCTGCTGGCCAAAAGTTTAGGTTAATTCCCGCAGCGATATGCGGTGGCACCATGCCCTGATAATACAAAATATACGACAGTAGTAAGTAATCCATATGGCTGCGATGACACGGCACATACACAATTTCATGACCATCATGGTGTAATTGGCGGATTTGTTCAGCGCCTTTGATATTGATACCACTGTATAGCTTGTTCCACAGCCAAGTAAGGAAGCGCTCAGCGATACGGATTAAACTGTCTGAATAGTCCGTGGCAATTTCATCTAAATATTCAACAGCTGTTTCACGGGCTTTTTCAGGTGATACTTTCTTGTTAATGGCTTCTTCTTCAATCGCTTTTTTGATTGAATCCGACTTAAGCAACGAAGCAAAAAACATTTGTCTGTTGGGCAACTGCGGGCCCGTCATCACTTTACGTTGACGACTGAAATGCACTCGAGCTACACGGGTTAATTTGTGGGCAATACTTTTATCAAATCCATGCTCATCTGCCATATAGCGTAAAGATAATGCATTAGAGAACTGGACAAAGTTATGTCTACCAAGAAACAAAATCATTAGCCATTTGCGTAACCACGTTGGGCTTTCACGCTCAAGCACTGCCGCCTTCATACTGTCGTCTTCTTTACCAGGCGTGCGCCCCCAGTACAAACTCACGGGAACGAGTTGAATATCCAAATCCGGACGTTGACGATGAAGCGCCAATAAACTGGTGAAGCTATCGATAAACTTTTCACCACTTTCGCGTTTACCAAAGAGTGGCTTACGCCCCTCCAAACACACAATACGTGGCACTTTTAAGCCATCAACGATGAGTGGGTCATATGGACTCGGCATTCCAAAGCCCTCAGTGATTTCGCTTAGCGCAGCGGCATCACTGATTGACTCTGTTTTCATGACATAAACCAATGGTTTATTTGGATCTAAATTAAGATCATCAAAAGGGTCATGCGGGACAACAATGGTTTGAACCATCGATTTCTGTACCCATTTTAATGCACGTAAAAATATTGAATTTGGTTTTGACATAGTTACTTTCGCAATATAAGCCACTGTAATATTGCTGCATAGGATACCAGAAACCACCCTTGATACACTATCTGGCTGTTTTATCTTTACTTTGTGAACAGTCCCTAACTGAACAACTCAATTAAAATATAGAATGAAACTGATATAAAACATACTGATAGGCAACAATGCCGTAACAAAAAACAAAAAACGGTTGGTTAATACTTGCGCGAACAAAAACACTGTATATAATGACAGTCACTGTATAAAAAGACAGGAATCATCATGAGACCGTTAACGCCGCGCCAAGCAGAAATTTTAGACTTAATTAAAAACAATATCGCCGAAACAGGTATGCCACCGACTCGTGCTGAAATTGCGAACCGTCTTGGCTTTAAAAGTGCAAATGCTGCCGAAGAGCATTTAAAAGCACTCGCCAAAAAAGGCTTTATCGAGATCATGCCTGGCACTTCAAGAGGTATCCGCTTACCTCATGAAGAACAACAAGAAACAGGATTGCCGCTGATTGGCCAAGTCGCTGCTGGTGAACCCATTTTAGCGCAAGAGCATGTAGAGCAATATTATCAAGTCGACCCAAACATGTTTAAACCCGCAGCCGATTTTTTACTGCGAGTACGTGGCGACAGCATGAAAGACATTGGCATTTTAGAGGGCGATTTACTTGCCGTTCATAAAATGCAGCAAGCACGTAATGGCCAAGTAGTTGTGGCCCGCGTTGAAGATGACGTCACGGTGAAACGTTTCGAGAAAAAAGGCAATGTTGTCTATCTACATGCCGAAAACGAAGCATACACCCCGATTAAAGTAGACTTAAGTTGCCAAAGCCTCACCATTGAAGGGCTTGCCGTTGGCGTTATCCGTAATGGAGATTGGTTATGAACAAACTAATGGGCACTGCCCCGCGCCACCCAGGTTTATGGGCAGATTCAACAGAAGCAGAATTGTATGGCAACCAAACCATTCAAACATTACAAACCGTCACTCAAGGTGAGTCTGAGTTAGGGCAACTGTGCAGCCAGTTAGCAACCTTAAGCCGACAAGGACGCTGGATAGTGCTCATTAGTCCTCCGCATATTGGTTATAAGCACATGCTGGCAAGTGCTGGTGTAAGAATGGACCGAATCTTACTAGTACACACTAAAGATGAAGTTGAAACGTTATGGGCAATGGAAAAAGCATTAACCAGTGGCACTTCAAGCGCTGTGATTACCTGGACGAGTTCATTAGATGCTCGTGACAGTCGCCGTTTAGAAATTGTCGCCAAAAGTGCACGCGCTTTAGGTGTGGTAATTGAAGATGTGAATACTCACTTACCTGAAAAACATCAAATCGTTAATCCAACAATGCCTTCTGCAACAAGTAATTTTTCAGCATTTCATTAAGTACGAACCCTTCAACACCAAGCCCTGCATCCAATTCAGGGCTTTTTTTTACCTTTTTTCAGCCAATTAGCGAACAAAGTGATCTTGATCAATGTTTAATCTACAAGTAATGTTGTTAACAAGGATGAAACATTTTTTATCTTTTATTTGACGTAATTTGGCAGATAACACCGCCATCGATGGGAATACGTCAATACAATTTGATTAGTTCAGTCGTAGGTACAAGTGTGGTGTTCAGCTAACAATAAAAGCGTAAACTGCCAGTTTACAACCACCAAGTTACTTTGAGGTCATCAAACTTTTTTGGGAACCGAAGAGTTTGCATAGAGCAGAGACTTACTGTGTGACTCTTCTTTGTAGTTGCTATTTGCAATTAGCAGAGGAGAAGTCTTGTGAAGCAATGGTGGTATTGTTTATTGGTTGTGCTGATAGCACTTCCGCTTGGGGCTGCAGAAATGCCCCTCAACATGACTCAAGGCGTGACAGATATCAGTGGTAAGGTTTACGACCTCCACATGACCATTTTATATATCTGTTGTGCTATTGGGCTAGTGGTGTTTGGGATCATGATTTACTCAATGATCTATCACCGCAAATCTAAAGGCGCTGTCGCGGCCAATTTTCACGAAAGTACTAAAGTGGAAATAGCCTGGACAGTCATTCCGTTTATCATCTTAATTGCTATGGCAATTCCTGCTACTAAAACCCTGATTGCAATGGAAGACTCCAGCGATGCGGATCTGACCATAAAAATTACGGGGTCGCAATGGAAATGGCACTACAGCTATTTCGATAAAGACATAGAATTTTACAGCACACTCTCAACTCCAAGAGAACAAATTGATGGTGATCAAACCAAAGGTGAAAACTATCTACTCGAGGTAGATAAGCCTCTGGTATTACCGATTAATCGCAAAGTGCGTTTTTTAATGACCTCAGATGATGTAATCCATTCTTGGTGGGTACCGGCATTTGCCGTTAAAAAAGATGCTAATCCCGGTTTTATTAACGAAGCCTGGACGCGTATTGATAAACCAGGGATCTACCGTGGTCAATGTGCTGAACTTTGCGGAAAAGATCATGGTTTTATGCCCATAGTGGTCAATGCGCTTTCTGAAGCAGATTTTGATAATTGGCTGATTGAGCAAAAGCAAATGGCTAAAACCGAAGCCGCAGCAGCTGCGGCCTCGATGTCGCAAACCTTATCTCTTGCCGATTTAAGCAAACAAGGTGAACAAGTGTACCTTGCTCGCTGCGCAGCCTGTCACCAACCCAATGGCGCGGGTCTTCCTGGCGTATTTCCATCGTTAATCGGTAGTCCGATTATTAAAGGCCCTGTTGAAGATCACCTTAATATTGTGATCAACGGTAAGCCCGGCACAGCGATGCAAGCCTTTGCTAAGCAGCTATCTGCTCAAGAAATTGCCGCAGTCATAACCTATGAGCGCAATACATGGGGTAATAACAGTGGCGATGCAGTGCAAGCAGCAGACGTAGGTAAATTTTCAAGTAATGGTACCGCAGCACCTAATGCAGCGGCAGCAAAAGCCAACACAGCAACAGCTATGGTTGATAATACTGCTGATACGCTAGCCGAAACAGTCAACCAAGCTGCTGAAGCCGTTGCAAAAGCCGTGGCGCCAGAAGATTTATCTGTACTCACCATGGAACAGCTTATGGCTGAAGGTGAACAAGTCTATGTCGCTACGTGTGCAGCGTGTCACCAACCTACTGGCGCAGGCATACCTGGCGCATTCCCCTCACTCATTGGCAGCCCAATAATAACTGGACCAGTAAGCGGGCATATCGAGATGGTTATGCACGGCAAACCAGGCACAGCAATGCAGGCTTTCAGTGCTCAACTTAGCCTACAGCAAATTGCCGCTGTGATTACTTATGAGCGTAATGCATGGGGAAATAACTCAGGTGATGCTGTTCAAGCTGCGGATGTGGGTAATTTTTCTAGTAACAGTGCAGCTTCACCAAAGCCCGCAGCACAAGCAATAGATACAGCTACCGCTGTCGTTGATACTGTTGCAGACGCGGTAACCGATGCGGCTAATCAAGCAGCCGAAGCCGTTGGCAAAGTCGTCACACCAGAAGCATCACCCACACTCACCATGGAACAGCTTATGGCTGAAGGTGAACAAGTCTATGCCGCTACGTGTGCAGCGTGTCACCAACCTACTGGCACAGGAATACCAGGCGCATTCCCCTCACTGATTGGCAGCCCAGTAATAACAGGGCCAGTAAGCGGGCATATCGAAATAGTGATGCATGGCAAACCCGGCACGGCAATGCAGGCATTCAGTAGTCAGCTCAGCCCACAAAAAATGGCTGCGGTGATTACGTATGAGCGCAATGCGTGGGGCAATAATTCTGGCGAGGCAGTTCAACCTGCCGATGTCGCTAGTCATGGACAGTAGGGGAAAACCAATGAGCACAACAACGCACGATACAATCGGCACTGCGCATGATGAGCATCATCACGGTGCCCCTAAAGGGCTAATGCGCTGGATACTGACCACCAATCATAAAGACATTGGATCTTTGTATTTATGGTTTAGTTTCATCATGTTTTTAACGGGTGGCGCAATGGCAATGGTCATCCGCGCAGAACTCTTCCAACCGGGTTTACAGCTAGTTGAACCAAACTTTTTTAATCAAATGACCACAGTTCATGGTCTGATTATGGTGTTTGGCGCGGTAATGCCAGCCTTTACCGGGTTAGCAAACTGGCTAATACCTATGATGATCGGCGCGCCAGATATGGCGCTGCCGCGCATGAATAACTGGAGTTTTTGGATTTTACCTTTTGCTTTCACCATGTTGCTGGGTTCGTTATTTATGGAAGGCGGCGGGCCTAATTTCGGCTGGACATTCTACGCACCGTTATCGACGACTTACAGTCCAGACTCTACTGCATTGTTTGTTTTTTCCATCCATATTATGGGGATAAGCTCAATTATGGGTGCGATTAACGTAGTGGTCACCATTGTGAATATGCGCGCGCCTGGCATGACATGGATGAAGTTACCGCTATTTGTATGGACCTGGTTAATTACCGCATTTTTATTGATTGCAGTAATGCCGGTACTTGCCGGTGCGGTAACGATGGTACTAACCGACAAGTTTTTTGGCACTAGCTTTTTTGATGCAGCAGGTGGCGGCGACCCAGTAATGTTCCAGCATATCTTCTGGTTCTTTGGTCACCCTGAAGTGTACATCATGATTTTACCGTCTTTTGGTATTATTTCGGCGATTGTCCCAACCTTCAGTCGCAAGCCATTGTTTGGATATTCCTCCATGGTGTATGCAACCGCAAGTATTGCTGTTCTGTCGTTTTTGGTTTGGGCACACCATATGTTTACCACGGGTATGCCGGTGTTTGCCGAACTGTTCTTTATGTACTGCACCATGCTCATTGCCGTACCAACTGGGGTGAAAGTGTTTAACTGGGTTGCCACTATGTGGCGAGGCTCAATGACATTTGAAACCCCCATGCTATTTGCTGTCGCCTTTATTATTCTCTTTACCATTGGTGGATTCTCAGGGCTAATGCTTGCCATTACCCCTGCGGATTTCCAATACCATGACACCTATTTTGTTGTAGCTCACTTCCATTATGTATTGGTTACAGGTGCCATCTTCTCCATTATGGCGGCGGCATATTATTGGCTGCCCAAATGGACCGGCAATATGTACAACGAAACCTTAGGGAAATGGCACTTTTGGTGTTCAGTGATCTCGGTCAACGTACTGTTTTTCCCGATGCATTTCTTAGGCCTAGCGGGTATGCCCCGCAGGATCCCAGACTATGCAATCCAGTTTGCCGACGTTAACCAAATTGTTTCCATTGGTGGATTTGCCTTTGGACTATCGCAGTTAATATTTCTGGCGGTTGTACTCAAGTGTATTAAAGGTGGCAAACCAGCAGGTGACAATCCTTGGCAAGCAGCTGATGGCTTAGAATGGTCGATCCCAAGCCCTGCTCCTTATCATTCATTTACCACTCCACCGGAGATTAAATGATATGAACCCAACACCAAAATCAAACCGTAAATTACTCACCATGCTTATATTAGGCTCTGTCGGTATGTTTGGGTTTGGTTTTGCATTGGTACCGCTATATGACGTGCTGTGCGACACCTTAGGGATTAACGGAAAACCCCAAAATAGTGCCAGCAGTTATGACGCGGTGGTTGTTGATAAAAAGCGCACAATCACCATCGAATTTGTGACTCAAGTGCAATCGGGTATGCCATGGGAATTCACCCCAAAAGTGAATCACATGAGTGTGCATCCTGGCGAACTTACTCATGCCAAATTCTTGGTTAAAAACCTCTCTACAAAAAATATTATTGGCCAAGCGATCCCTTCGGTATCGCCAGGTCAAGGCGCTGCATATTTTAATAAGACAGAATGTTTTTGCTTTAACCAACAGCCACTTGCCGCATCAACTAGCGCAGAACTATCCTTGATTTTTTACGTGGACCCAGACTTACCGGCGTCCATTAATACATTGACTCTCTCTTATACCCTTTACGATATCACTGACAAACTCGCGGTATCGGCAAAGCAAGGAGCAGCAAGATGACAACAAAGCATCAAACGTATTACGTCCCAGCTCAAAGTGGCTGGCCTATTATTGGCGCCATTGGCTTATTTTTAATCGCCTTTGGCGCGGGTAACTATATTCAGCAATTAGCCACCGAAAAGACCTCTGGCGGCTACATTTTATTAGCCGGTATCGCTGTGATTATCTTTATGATATTTGGCTGGTTTAAAACCGTCATTGACGAATCAATGGCAGGCTTATATTCACCGCAAATGGACCGGTCGTTTAGACAAGGAATGAGTTGGTTTATTTTCTCTGAAATCATGTTCTTCGGCGCTTTTTTTGGTGCCTTGTTTTACGCGCGGATGATATCGGTACCTTGGTTGGGCGGCGCATCAAATAACGCCATGACTCAAGAAGTATTATGGCCAGCATTTGAAGCCGTATGGCCTTTAATCAAAACCCCTGACGGCACCACCACAGAAGCCATGCCATGGACTGGTTTACCACTTATTAACACGATGATCTTACTGACATCATCTGTAACGCTGCATTTTGCCCATGTCAGTTTAGAAAAAGCTAAGCGCAAGCCACTCATTATTTGGTTGGGCTTAACCGTGATTTTAGGGGCGGTTTTCCTTGGATTACAGGTAGAAGAGTATAGCCACGCTTATCAAGAAATGGGCCTCACGCTCACTTCGGGGGTGTACGGTAATACCTTTTTCTTGCTCACCGGTTTTCACGGTATGCACGTCACCATTGGCACCCTATTTTTGATTATTTTATTGCTCAGAATTATCAAAGGCCATTTTACTCCAGACAAGCATTTCGCTTTTCAAGCAGGCAGTTGGTACTGGCACTTTGTCGATGTGGTGTGGTTATGTCTATTCATCTTTGTGTATGTGTTGTAAAACGCTGAGTATTAATAAGGCCGGGTGTTGGGTTGAATATAACCCAACCCTAAAGCCACCAGCAGGACCAATATAACGGCCACTGAGAATAAAACGCGTCGGCCTAAATATTGACTCATGGGTTGTTCATGCTGACCTTTAACCATAATAAACAATGCTCTACCCAAATTAAAAATTATGAATATAAGCAACGAGACTAAAACTAACTTAACAAGTAATGGGGCTGTCACAGGCAATCCTTTTAGTAGTGTGGGTGTGTCTCGAGTGTTATTGGTTTTAATTACAGTGAGCGTGTTTTGGATTTTGGTCAAGCTCGGGTTTTGGCAGTTAGCGCGAGCTGAGTATAAAGAGCAATGGCAAGCGACATTGGCCATGCGTCAGCAACAAGCACCGCTAGATTATCAGCAACTGCTAACATTAATGAACCCTAATGCACCGACAGATGCAGCTCCTGAAACAGCCTTACTGACAGGTTATCGTTTATCGATACAGGCAACACCACTCAAGCAACCCTTGTTACTGTTAGACAATCAAGTGTACCAAGGCAAGGTGGGATATTTAGCTTATCAACTATTTGAAGTGACGGTCGACACTCCCTGGATTCTAGTGGAGTTAGGATTTGTCCCCGCAGGTAATGATCGTCGAGAGCTACCTGCTTTAACACCTATTTTGGCAGGGCAATATCAATTAACAGGTCGGATTTATCAGAAACAGGCCAACCCATTGAGTGATGAGCTCCACCCTGAAATACACACAGGTAAACCAATACGCTTTCAAAATATCAACATACCGGCATTAACGTTGTTATTGAAACACGATATTGCCACTGCGGTATTGCAACCGGATAACGTTCCACAGCACTCATTGCCTCAGCCATGGGTGCCTATCCCGTTATCGGCCCAAAAACATCAAGGCTATTCCTTGCAGTGGTTCACTATGGCTGCGGTGTTTTTAGGGTTAATGGGTTGGATTATGTATAAACAATATCGACGCCAACAAAAAAGACATTAACATCACATAAATAACAATAATATCATAACGATGCGAGGAGATAGAATGAACTCCCAACCTAAAAAAAGTAATAAAACATTAATCTTATTACTGGTCGTTTTCGTGTTACCCGTCGCGGTGGCAAAACTAGTATTAAGCTTTGATTTGTATCAAGGTGGGGCCACCAACAAAGGCGCATTAATGTCACCTGACATTAATTATTCAACCCTTGCTATGCCCAACCCAAAGCCACACTCGTGGCAAATGTTGTATCTATTACCAGAAATCTGCGAGCAATCGTGCCAAGACCGGTTATACGTGCTGCATCAGGGCTATATCGCCTTAGGCAAAGACCGCGACAGAGTCATCCCGATAATTTTAATCGACAGAAATAGCGATATTAATACGCTTAAAAAGCTAGGAGTTACTTTCCAACAAGTCCCCGTGAACCAAGCCTTAGCGGCATTATTGACCCAACAACAACTGGTGATTGTTGATCCGCTCGGCAGCTTAATTATGCAATACAATAAAGTGACAGGCCGCGATGCCAATATCGCTCAGGGCAAAGCCATGATTGCTGATTTACGCAAAATGCTTAAGTTATCGAGGGTTGGCTAATGGCAATTCAAAGACTCATTAAATTCACTTTAGTCTTTACCCTCGCGGTCATTTTAATGGGTGCCTACACTCGCTTGTCGGATGCGGGCTTAGGTTGTCCAGATTGGCCAGGATGTTACGGCCATTTATCGGTACCGAGCGCAAGCCATGATCTTGCTAGCATTGAACAACGTTTTCCCGATATGACCATAGAGCCAGAAAAAGCCTGGCTTGAAATGATCCATCGTTACATTGCCGGCACACTCGGCTTAATGGTGTTAGCCATTCTCATTATGTGTTTTAAGCAAGCCAATGCGCCGAAAAAACTCCCCAGCTTTATAGCCATATTGATTATATTCCAGGCCGCACTTGGCATGTGGACCGTCACCATGAAACTCATGCCAATCGTAGTCATGGCGCACCTTATTGGCGGCTTTAGTTTATTTGCCTTACTGTTATTGCTGTATTTGCGCCTTAAACCGCTGCGGATCCCCGGCGGAGATAGCCATGCACGTAAACTAATGCCATTAGCGCTAGTGTGTTTAGGGGTACTGATTATTCAAATTGTACTAGGCGGTTGGACATCATCAAATTATGCGGCACTCGCTTGCACGACATTACCGATTTGCGAAGGCAACTGGGTTGATAACTTGCGCTTCGCCGATGCATTTTCGCCGTTTCAAGGCGAACACCCCAGTTTTGAATTTGGTGTTTTAGACTATCCGACACGGATGACTATTCATATTAGCCACCGTATTTGGGCGGTAGTCACTGCAGTTATGCTTATTTGGCTCGCAATAAAACTACGTTATTCACACTCACACATTATGCGCAATAGTGCCTTTATGTTGCTATTGCTCGTCGTTGTTCAAGTCGGCCTTGGGATAAGTAATGTGGTAATGAATTTACCACTGGGCATTGCCGTGTCCCATAACGCGGGGGCGGCATTATTGCTGCTCACTTTAGTCTTTATTAATTACGCTCTGTGGCGTAAAGCATAAACGAGGATTGACCATGACAAAACCTCTTACTCTAAGCCAACCACAACAAAAAATAACGCTCTCTTGGCGTGCCTATTTTGAAATGACTAAACCGAAAGTCGTGGCATTAATGCTGCTGACCGTATTAGTGGGCATGTGTTTAGCCCTACCTGGAGTTGTGCCTTTACAGCCATTAGTCGCCGGAATGGCTGGCATTGCGATGATGGCGGGCGCGGCAGCAGCATTTAATCATTTAATCGATCGTAAAATTGATGGTTTAATGGCGCGTACTTACAACAGGCCATTGCCTAAAGGCAAAATATCGACAACTAAAGCAGCTGTATTTGCGATATCACTGGGAGTCATTGGTTTTATCGTTCTGTATACATTAGTCAATCAGCTTACCGCTTGGTTAACGTTTGCCAGCCTTATTGGCTATGCGCTGGTGTATACCGCCTACCTTAAGCGAGCCACTTCGCAAAATATTGTTATTGGAGGATTAGCAGGGGCAATGCCTCCATTGCTCGGCTGGACAGCGGTCACCAACGAACTTCATGGTTATGCATTACTTTTAGTGATTATCATCTTCACCTGGACACCGCCACACTTTTGGGCGTTAGCGATCCATCGCCGTAAAGAATACGCTAAAGTCGACATCCCTATGCTACCCGTAACCCATGGGGTAGAATTTACCAAGACCTGCATTTTGCTGTATACCATTTTGTTGGCAATTGCGTGCTTATTACCGGTATTAGTTGGCATGTGTGGACCCATTTATTTGGTGGGTTCAACCCTCTTGAGTTGTGGGTTTATTTACAAGGCGTGGCAGCTTAAATACCATGACTACCCAGGCTTAGCCATGAAGGTATTTACCTTCTCAATCTATCATTTAATGGTGTTATTTATTGTACTGTTGGTTGACCATTACTTTTGGGTTAACCCATAGAAAGGATATCTGTATTGAAAATACTCATTGCGGCAGGTTTCATATTGCTCACCATTGTCGGGGTGTTTGCGTTTAAAGCCACTCAAGATAAGCCGCTCGATTTGTCAACTAGCTATGTGTTTGATCAGCCTAGAGCATTAGCGCCTTTTACGCTTGCTGACCAATACGGCAATCCATTTACCAATCAATCCTTGCAAGGTAAATGGAGCTTATTTTTTATTGGTTATACCGCCTGCCCTGACGTATGTCCTACTACCTTAAATAAGTTAGCGGCGGCATACCCTAAATTACAAAAAATATCCGATTCGTTTCAAGTGGTGTTTGTCTCAGCCGATCCTGAGCGAGATACCCAAATTAAGCGTCTCGATTACATTAATTTTTTTAATAAAGAGTTTAAAGCCGTCAGTGCAGAACACACTGCGTTGTTTCCATTTAGTCGCGACCTGGGTTTTGTCTACGCCATGGTAGGTGAAGACAGTGACTATCAAGTGGATCACAGTGCATCTTACGTGTTGGTATCACCTCGCGGAGAGAAAACAGCAGTATTTAAAACCAAGCCGGCACCCGGCCAACTACCACAAATTCTCAATAGCGAACTGATTAGCGACGTTGACCAGATTGTTAGCACCTGGCGTTAGCATAGGAAATTAAACTGGCTGTAATGGCGTTATTCTTGCAGCCATTTACCGTCATCTTTTGGCCTGATCCACATTTGCGAAAACCAATAATAACCCGTACGGGTTTTACTCGGCACGGTGCAATTATAACGTGAACGACCTGGCGCCATATCAGCAGGAGCCTGAATGCTAAAGGTATCTTCCTCTATCCATATCGGCTTTTTAGCACCTTGCCCTTGGATAAAACACATCAATTGATGTGGGTATAAATCCGTGGTGTCGAGAGTAATAACCAGCTTAGGCCTAAACTTGCCAGAAGCTAACACTGGTTCACTGATATTCTGCTTCAACACTGGCATCGGCAAGCTTGAAAACTTCACTGTAAGGCTTGATAAATCGGCATAAGCATTCGCCACCGGAAATCGTGGTAATGCAGTAATAGAAGAGTACTCGCCCGCCGCACCAGATTGCTGGCCAAAACCAACAAAACCGTGTTTTTCCAATATGGCTTCTAATTTCGCAGTGTATTCACCATAAGGATAAGCAAACATTTTTGCACTTTGGCCTGTTTGTTTAAGCAGCTCAGCCTCTGTAGCTAAAATATTGCTTTCTACTCGGTCATGCCATTGCTCTGCAGTTTCTTTGGGTAAACGACGAATAAGATGTTCATGTCCCCAGCTATGGTTTGCAATGGTCGCGCCTTGTTCTGCTAAGGTATTGATGTCTTGCCAGCTCATCATTCCGTCATAGCCAGCAATAATAGGTGCTGGCGATATAAACACCGTAAATGGGAATTGATGAGATGCAAGAATAGGCGCAGCATTTTTGATGATGCTTTCATAGCCGTCATCAAAGGTAATCACAATACTATTATTGGCAATTGCCGTGTTATTCTTTAGCGCATCGACGGCATCACTTAATGGCATTACTGTAAAATGATTGTCTGCTAAGTACTGCATCTGCTCTGCAAATTGTGCGGGAGTGACACTCGTGCTTTTTGGCGTGCTCTCTGAAACATGATGATATTGTAAAATTACCACCGCTTGTGCGTTAAGGTGAAACAAACTAAAACAGATAACCATCAAGCCTAACACTATTTTTTTAACCATGATTACTCATACCTATGTCAGTTAGCGCATTACTATTAAATCGCCATAAACATCGTCAATTATTGGCATTAGCAACACCGATGATACTGTCAAATATCACTATCCCACTTCTAGGGTTAGTCGATACCGCAGTGATTGGCCATTTAGGTCAAGCTTACTATCTTGGTGGGGTTGCACTTGGCAGTACCATTATCACCTTGATGATTTGGTTGCTCGGCTTTTTACGCATGTCGACAACCGGACTCGTCGCACAAGCTTATGGTGCAGACGATAAAATAACGCAACAACAATTATTGTTACAAGGTTGTATCTTAGCATTAACCTTAGGGTTTGCCTGCGTTATGTTGCAGTCTCCCCTCGTAAACTTTGCGCTAAGTCTCAGTGATGCCAGCGAACAGGTCATGCTGTACTGTCGTCAATATGTCGATATCCGGATCTGGTCACTGCCGTTCGCGTTAGTCAATTTGGTGTTATTAGGTTGGCTACTCGGACGCCAAGCCCCTAAAGCTGCCATGTGGCAGCTCATTATAGCTAATTGTATCAATATCATCCTCGATATTGTCTTTGTTATGGTCTTTAAATGGGACGTAAGAGGTGCTGCGTTAGCCTCTGTGATTGCCGATATTTGTGCATTCTCAGTGGCACTTATTATGGTTAAACGCCAGCTCGTTAATATGGGTGACTTTGATTTAAAACGCAGCTTAAGCCAACTCACACTACGCGGTTATGGGCGTTTATTGTCGCTAAATCGCGACATTTTTATCCGCAGTTTGTGCCTGCAAGCCGCGTTTAGTTTTATGACATTCTACGGGGCAGGATTAGGCGATAACATCATAGCGGCTAATGCGGTGTTGCTTAACCTGTTAATGCTGATCTCTTACGCACTTGATGGCATAGCCTATTATGCTGAAGCCGAAGTCGGCCGCGCATTTGGACAAAAAAATCCCAAACTACTGCACGAAAGTGTGGTGCTGGCTTTTTGTTGGTCAGCCGCAACAGCAGTACTATTTAGCTTGTTATTCTGGGGGGCTGGAGCATGGATAATTCAACTCTTAACCAATGTTGAGGCCGTACAAAATAGTGCTAATCAATACCTTATTTGGCTGATATTCATGCCCATTCTAGCCTTCGGCTGTTACCTATTTGACGGCGTTTACATTGGTGCAGCCCAGGGGCAAATTATGCGTAACAGTATGATTATATCAACCTTTGCAGTGTATTTCCCATGTTGGTATTTATTGCAACCATGGGGTAATAACAGCCTGTGGGCGGCTATGTCGATATTTATGCTATGCAGAAGCATAACCTTAGGTTGGCACTATTATTATAAGCTGAGATATAGACTGGCTACCGCATAATAATCATTGAACGCCACAATGCGAAAATGTAACATGCTGACAACATTTTTTTAAACGGATTTTTAATGAAAAGGATTTTATGGCTTTTAGCCATCACATATATTCAACTCTCAAATATTGCCCTAGCAACTTCCCTTCCTGTTGAAGCGTTTGCCAATCTCCCAGATGTGCGCTTTGTCACCTTATCGCCTGATGGTACAAAAGTCGCTTCGCTAATTAGGGTTAACAATAAGACTCTCGACGGGCAAATGTTGAGCATTCGCGACATTAAAACCAATAAAGATATTTTCCCAGTTCAAACTGACAATCAAAAATTTGTGATTTTGTCACTCAGCTGGGCAAGTGATGACATTATCTTAATCACCGCTAAGTACCCTGCCACCCGTCGCGGTATTCCTACAACAGAAACGCGCTTAATGAAGTATTCACTTAGCGACAATAAAACCTCCAGTGTGTTTTCTAAACGCACTTTTTCACGATTTGTAGACGTGCCACAAATACAATCTTCTATCGTCGATTATCTTGATAACGACCCTGACCATATTCTTATGCAAATAAGTGGCTTAGGCTCTAAGATGCAATATGAAAGCGTGATTAAAGTCAGCTTAAAAAGCGGTGGAATAAAAATAAAGCAACACGCACAGAAGTACATTGAAAATTGGTTAACAGACAGGCAAAACCAGGTACGCATTGGCATTTATCGCGACGATACAAGCTACCGTATTTATGAGCAACAAGAAGCCGATGGCGACCTGCGCTTATTATGGGAGTTTGAAGCCTTAGATGAAGATGCCATATGGCCTATCGGCTTTGACCATGACCCGAACATCCTTTATGTCAGTGCTTACCATCAAGGTTTAAAAGCTATCTTTAAAGTGAATTTAACCGACCCTAATCTGACTAAAGAACTGGTTTATCAAAACGAGAATTATGATGTCGAAGGCCAGCTCATTTATTCCAATTTAAAACAAAAAGTCATCGGTATTGATACCAATATTGAAGGGGAATTCTTATTTTGGGATAACGACTACATCAAGCTCAATAACGGTTTAAACGATGTATTACCAGAATCTCATAATGTCATTAATCAATTAAGCGACAATGAACGACGCTATTTGGTTTACAGCACTGGTCCCATTGAATCGGGTACTTACTTTTATGGCGACCGGGACAAAGGAGAACTTTATCCAATCGCTTATCGTTATAGCCAATTGCCGCCTGAGGTCTTGGCTAAACCTAAAAAGGTTAATTACAATGCCCGTGACGGTTTAGCTATTGAAGCCTTTTTAACCACACCAAAAGACACTGAAGCCAAAAACTTACCCACCATTATTTTTCCGCATGGTGGGCCGATTAGTTACGACTCAACTGCATTTGATTACTGGTCACAATTTTTCGCTAACCGAGGTTATGCCGTCTTACAGATGAATTTTCGAGGGTCTGCTGGATATGGCTTTCAGTTTATGAATTCAGGGCTAAAAAACTGGGGGCTTGAGATGCAAAATGACATCGAAGATGGCGCTCATTGGCTAGTGCAACAAGGCATTACCGACCCTAAACGCATGTGTATTGTCGGCGCAAGCTACGGTGGTTATGCCGCATTAATGGGCGTGGCAAAAACACCCGACTTGTACAAATGTGCTATCAGTATTGCAGGTGTGACAGATCTTGAAAGCTTAGTAAAATCATCACGTAACTACGACAACAGTAAAATCGTTAAAAAACAAATTGGTGATGATTATGATGATTTATACCAACGATCACCTATCAGTAAGGCTGCCAGTATCAAGGTGCCCGTATTGTTAATTCACGGCACTAAAGATCGAGTGGTAAAAGCAGAACATAGCGAAGCAATGTACGATGAACTTAACGAGTTAAATAAACCAGTTAAATACGTTGCGCTTGAAAATGGCGACCATTACCTGAGCAGTAATGAACACCGCTTAACCACATTTATTGAAATAGAGCGCTTCTTAGCTGCCAATCTTGGGGTAAAATAATTTCAAGTTATACCAATTCCACTAATTATCTGGTCATTCAGCGGGAATTCTGTGTCTTCTAGGCAAGTAATAGAATTGAAGGCATAGTTGCTCTACGTCAAAATGCTATTAAGCAGCATAGAAGGCACAGAAACCCGCCTTGCAGGAGGCACTCAGACCGTTCATTTCTTTGTTGCATCGTCTTAGAAGGGAATAACCATTATTACAACAATGCGCCTCAAACTGAACAGTCTGAGTGACTCTGATTGGTCACATAATTAATGGAAATGGTATTACATGAGAAAATAGAATGACTCAAGAATTGATAATAACCGATGTCGAAATAGGCAGTGGCAAAACCGCTGTAAAAGGCGCGCTAATAACGACCCGCTACATGGGCGTTTAGCTGATGGAACTCAGTTTGATGCATCTGATGCGTTTCAATGTGTCATCGGCACTGGCCGAGTCATTAAAGGCTGGGATCAGGGTATTGTAGGTATGAATGTGGGTGGCAAAAGACAGTTATCAGTACCAGCTCACCTCGCCTATGGCGAACGACAAATTGGCGATCGTATTCCGGCTCACTCGGATTTGTTTTTTGAAATCGAATTACTTGAAGTATTAACCCGAGACGATTAACCCATCTCTATATAAAAAAAACGCGACTCAAAAGGTCGCGTTTTTTATTGGCTCACACTTAAGCTCACACTTAATGCTATTAAGCGTAAGAATGCTCGCCATGCTGGTGATCTGTTACATCACGCACACCGTTTAATTCGCCAGGGAACATATCTAATAACTGTTTTTCAATACCATCCTTTAAGGTGATATCGACCTGCGAACAACCGTTACATCCACCGCCAAACTGTAATACTGCAACACCCGCGTCGGTAATTTCTACCAACATAATGTTACCGCCGTGGCTGGCAAGTTGTGGGTTAATTTCTGACTGAATAACATATTCAATACGTTCAACTAATGGCGCATCACCAGACACTTTGCGCATTTTGGCGTTAGGTGCTTTTAAGGTGAGCTGCGAACCAAGTTGATCCGTCACAAAATCAATGCTTGCGTCGTCTAAAAAAGGCACGCTTTTTTCGTCAACCATGGCACTGAAACCATTAAATGGTAATTCAGTATCGTCAGCTTCTACCGCATCTGGTGGGCAGTAAGACACGCCACACTCTGCTTGCGCTGTGCCTGGGCTTATAACGAAAACACGAATGTGAGTGCCTTCTGGCTGATCGGCCAATAATTTAACGAAATGGGCCTGAGCTGTATCGGAAATGGTGATCATGAAAACCTGCTCCCTCAGGGTATACCCGAGTAATTTAGTAAGAATTAGGCACATGATACTCTGTGTTGGATTTTCTTTGTAGTCTCGACACGCTTTGATCTTAAAAAAATGATCAAGTTCAAGGTTTTTTACATTCAAAGTTGCGCATAACCAAACATATTTACTCATAAAGCATAAATTAGTTGATTGTTTTTGTTAGAGAATAATATTGTTATTACTCAAATCGATTTAATCTAATAATCCTGGTGCTTCCGCGCGCGCTAAACACCAAGTTTGCACATAAATAAATTGTTGGCTAAATAACCTCGCAATTTCATCGACGGTGGTACCCGTTGTGACAACATCATCGATTAGGGCGACTCGTTGATACGACACATTGTCGCTCAGTTTAAATGCATGATGGCAGTTTTCACGGCGCTGCTTACCCGACAAATCGGCTTGAGGTACAGTATCAACCACTCTGGTTAAACTGGTGTCATCTAATGGGATATTGAGTATCTTGCTTAGGCGCGCCGCAATCAACCAAGCTTGATTAAAACCACGCTGACGTAAGCGATTGGGATGTAAAGGTACCGGGATTAATACTTGCGGAGCACGAATAAGTTTATGCGCAATTAATTGGTTAACGCGGATCGCAAGCTGCTGGGCAATAGCGTTCATGGGTGCACATTGTTGTTGGTATTTTATTGCCGCAATCAACGGCCCTAACCCTTGATGATAACTGCACGGCGCAATAACCAGCATAGGAGTATGCTTTAAGCATTTGCCACAATAAGCTTGTAACAGTGGTATTTCACGCCCGCAGCCTAAACACACTTCATGCTGGTATAAACTTGCGGCTAAACACACCTGGCAAATGCCTGTCAGCACCTGGTTAGGAAATAACTGCTGATAATCGAGCTGTTCAATTCGGTGCTGGCACAGCTGGCAACGGTTGGGTAAACTGCCAAGCAATGCCACATTAACGTGTTGATAGAACGATTTACTGTGTTTTAGTAAATCCGTTATATTTCGTTTAAAAACAGTCACAGACATAGGCTATTCATTCCATTAAATAGTCAAATAAGAGGGATTAACGTGAGCTTTCCTGCACTGCATATCGATACTGTTGGCACCCATGGCCCAGATTTAATCCTACTGCATGGTTGGGGGGTCAATAACGCCGTATTCAGTCCACTAAAAAACGCATTACACCAGTATAGAGTGCATTATGTTGATTTGCCGGGATTCGGGTTAAGCCCCAATATTGATGGTGATATTAATCAATGGGCACAAGCACTCGCGCAGCAACTGCCTAAGCACGCTATTTGGATTGGCTGGTCTTTAGGAGGGCTGGTCGCTAGCAAAGTCGCAATTGATTTCCCTGATTCGGTCGCGGCACTGGTGACTATTGCATCATCGCCGTGCTTCATGGCCAGAGACGAATTGCCTAACACACCTGCGTGGCCAGGGATTTCACCCGAGGTATTAGCGCAATTTTCAACACAACTGAATCGTGATTTACCGCGCACCGTTGAACGTTTTTTAGCGATTCAAGCCATGGGAAGCGATAATGCTAAAGCCGACATACACCAAATAAAACAATTGGTACTAAGCAAACCGTTACCCAGTCGTCAGGCTCTTTCACAGGGGTTAACTATGTTGGAGGGCGTGGATATACGAAAGCAGCTTAGACAGATACAACAGCCCTGGTTGCGGATGTGGGGTAAACTCGATGGCTTAGTGCCTCGGCGGGTTATTCAGCAAATGCCACAAGCAGAAAACATCAGCGACATACTGCTAAACAAGGCCTCGCATGCACCATTTATTTCACATCAAGACGATTTTTTGCACAACTTATTGCCTTGGATCATAAAATATCAGCAATAGCACTTTAGCAACGTTCATTTTTTGGCTATAATTTAGCCACGGTTTAATCGCGTAGCGACCTGTAATGATTATTAACACTCATTATCCGCAAGTCCCGCTAGCAACATCGAATGTTGCGACGGACCTTGCACGAGTGGACAATCAACAAAAACCGCCGATTATTCCACCGCAAGAACCCAGTAAAGGCCATGAAGAACGTGCATTTAATTCACAAAATGAACGTGCACCAACTTACGTTGTGGCAGAGAAAAAACAACAGCAAGACCAATCACAACGTCAACAACAAAGCTTAACCCAACAATCTGTCGACCCTAAAGCGTTATTGCAACAACCCACACGCCAACAGGCACAACAAAAGCAAACGTTACGCGTGATTGCGAGCAACACACCCGCGCTGCAACGCAAAGACATTCAAGTAAAATCGCAGTCGACACCCGTAAAAACTCAAGTCGAACCTAAGCCACGCCAAACTGACAACATGACCAGCGCCAACTCTCAGCAATTTGGTATGCGGATTGGCCAATTTTATCAGCAACAATCCGCGCCCAATCTCGAATCGCAATTACAAATATTAGCGTGACACTTCCTTGATATTTTTGTCTGTTTCGGCAGAGCTTCTTTCTGGTTTAAATAGCATTTTGTTGTACGCCAAACTTCCCCACAACGCCCAACCCAATGCGGTTTCAGCTTGTTTACTATCGAGTTCTTTAGGGATTAAATGCTCACTCGCAAAGTCATAGGTAAAGCTTTCTGCTGGTAATTCCGGCTGTAAAATAGTCACCTCATTACCTTCTAATAAACCAAAGTTTTTGTCATATTGCATCATTGCACGGCCCTTCCAATCGCTTGGAACCTGAGTTAAATCTCGGCCTAACATTGGATAGCTATCAGACACGCCCATCAGTGATAGCAAGGTTGGCGCCATATCGATTTGGCTCGTTACCCGTGAGTCACGTTTAGCGTCAATACCTTCGCCTAAAATCAGCCCAGGGATCCTAAAGCGAGACACCGGCACCAAATCTGAACCGCTAACACGGCTATCATGATCTGCCACAACTAAAAATACCGTGTCTTTCCAATATTCAGACTGTTTCGCTTTTTTGAAAAACTCGCCCACTGCATAATCGGCATATTTTACAGCGTTATGCATGGTGTATTGTGGTTGCTCATAAAGCTCAATCCGATTGTCAGGAAACTCAAATGGATCATGATTACTTGAGCTAAACACTAAACTAAAGAAAGGTTTACCTTGTTTATGCATTCGAGTGAACTCTTCATCAGCTCGAAACAATAAGTCCTCGTCTGACACTCCCCAGGACGCGATAAATGCAGGATTTTTATAATCACCCTGGTCAACAATATTGGCAAAACCGTTGCCTAAAAAGAAACTGCGCATATTATCAAAATGACTTTCACCGCCATAAATAAATTGAGTTTCATAACCATGCTGCTTTAATAAATCGGCAATGGTAAAAAAGCCTGTTTGACTCTTACCTAGCTTAACAACTGCACGTGCAGGTGTTGGCGTAAAACCGGTAGTAATCGCTTCAATGCCTCGCACCGAGCGCGTACCTGTGGCGTAAAGATTTTCAAAAAACCAACCTTCTTGCGACAACTCATCGATATTTGGTGTTAACGGTAATCCACCTAAACTGCCCACAAAACGTGCCCCTAAACTTTCTTGTAAAATAATCACTAAGTTTTTAGGTTTGCCGCTATAACTGGCTTGATTAAACGACAGAGTCGGAATGTCTGTTGAGGTAAATGCACTCATTGGCCGGCCACTTTCTCGGCGCACAATATCAATCACTTTATCGGCAGATAACTTGCCGTACACTTTTGAAGCATCTTCTTCGTTGTTCATTTGCGAAATCGCAAACATTAATGAAAACGATGAATTAAGCACTAATGAATTGACTAACGGGTCATTGGAAAACGCCACTAACGAAGGGTTTAACGGGCGATGCCCTAAAGATGAACGCGCGCCTAATAAAGTCACAACTATGACTAAAATGGCTAACACTGGGCGCCAATACCATTTTGGGTATTTAATTTGTTGCGTTAAACGACCACTTAACCACCAACCACCTGATAACGTACCGATTGTGATAAGTGAAGACAAAATAAGCTCGGCTTTACGCCCTGCCCATAACATCGACAAGACTTCTTTTGGATAGATGAGGTATTCAACATATAAACGGTTTGGCCTAAAACCATATTCGGCAATAAAAGACGGCGTAGACACTTCTAAAAATACCAGTATCCATAAACCTAACGTAAGCCACACACGTAAAATGACTAACCAGACGCGGCCAACAATATGCTCACCAGAAAACACCACGGTACCGAGTGCTGCAATGCCAAAAACCCAACAGATAGAAGCAATATCAACCCGTAAACCCTGGCTTAAAATATAGCCCCATCCTTGCGCATCAGTGACACGTTCAGCTTGCCATATCGACAACCCTATACGGCTTAAGCTCATCACGATAAGCGAAATCATGCTAAAAGCAAAAATGGCTTTAAATAAACTGGGTGAAAAGTATTGTTTCTGTGGATGATTGTTATCAGCCATATCAGAGAAGCTAGTCGTCATTTAGACTCCATTGTTATTATTTTTTATACTCATAGCCAAATTTTGCGCGCAAAAGTTAACTCTAAATAACAGCGGTTATTTAGATAATCTCATCAGCGGCGATTAAAAAGGCTTAGGCGTTAACAGTACCAACAACTTATTTTTTAACGTGAAAACGATTTCATTTTTATCGTTAAAAAGTCTATTGGATAAATTTCAATATTTTTATGTGTTTCAAATTATAAAAAGCATATTGACCTTTATTTACAATGAATACGCATTAAAAATTGGTACCAAAAGTAGCTAACCTTAAGACCTGTGTTTAGGTAATAAGTTCACTCTAAAGGCAGTCATATTAACATTTTTATTACAATTAGGTTAAGTGCTATTTTATGTTGAATGTCATGGTTTGCGTCTCGTGATTGCTTAATCAACATTAGGAATGTAGACAGTAAACTTAATCCGGTCTTCCGCCATCAATCCAAAGCTAAATATAAAACCATTAACCTTGGCGATATTTTCCACAATCGCCAAGCCTAGCCCATGGCGCTCAGTATTACTGCGCGACTGTTCAGCCTGGAATAACGGTTGAGTTAGACGCTCTAAATCATCGGCTTTTAAACTGGTCAGTAGTTGATTTTCGACACTCAGAGTCATGCCGTTATCGTCAGTCGATAACCTTACAGTTACTCTGGACTTTGGTGGACTGTAATACAGCGCGTTATCAAATAAATTAGTGAGAATAAGATGTAATGAAAACTCATCGACCAAAATACTGCTATTACGCAGATAATTTTCCACCTGCATACGCTCAGTTATGCTGCTGTACTTAAACGCTAAGGCTTCAATAACCCGATCCACTAAATCGGTAACATCAAGCTGCTGTCGATGTAGGTGCATATTTTCAGACGAGGCTTGCTGCAACAGTAATAAGTTACTCACAATGGTCTTCATCCGCAGACTAATATTGAGCACATCTTGCTTGTATGTGGCACCAATACGCTGATCATCTGGGTAGCGAATATAGATCTCACTTAAACTAATAAGTTCACTAATGGGGGTTTTCAACTCATGGGCAATATCGGCAGTGATCCGCTTTTCAGTTTGCAAATATTGTTGGCTAATTTTAACGAACTTATTCAATTCATTACGTATCGGTTCAATCTCAAGATAACGTTCAGACTCGGTTGATAACGGGATATATTTTTGGGTGACATCAACCGTTTTTAACGCGTTATTCAGTTCATTTAACGGCACTAACCCCCGAGAAATAACTTTCACTACAGCCCAGCGGATCAACACAATCACTAACAACAAACCAATGGCTAAACTGGAATCAATGATGACCAAAATTTGAGTTAAGTCTTCAGAGCTAATAGCCACGGTTAACCACATTGGCTCAACGATATACCCTGCCTCATTGCGCATGGTACTTGGCACTTGTGGCTCAAAATAGGACACCATGGCACGCCCTGAGCGCCCGTCGGGTAATTCTACATCAGCAAAAATAGCGCTATTGATTGGCATATCTTTTTTGAGTAAATCGCTACCTGAGAAATGACTCAATGACTCCGAACGTTCAAAGACAGCATCGCCTTGCCATAGCTGGAAAAAGCTGGCTTTAGTTGAGGTGCCAAACTCAGGCATAAATTCGCCCGAAAAATCAAACTCGGTACCTTCTGGTGTTACTTTTACTAACGTTTTTAAATAATTAGATTTATCAGTCAGTGCATTATCAAACTCAACATCAACCCAATTGTCGATACTGATATCAATCGCCAAAAATACCATAATTAAAATTGCTGTCACCACGTAGGTCATGGTGTTCATTAGTTTAGTGGTTAATGACTTCATGCTTGCACATCCACAAAATACCCAAACCCACGCTTATTTTTAATCGGTAACATCGCCCCAACGGCTTTAGCTTTTTTACGTACTGACGATAAATGCGCTTCAATGGTATTTTTAGATAAGTGATTAAACGACCCCACTACCGCCTCGCTGATTTGTTCAGGATTTAACACTTGCTTAGGGTTATTAAATAGGTATTCCACTATCTTAAATTCGTTTTTAGTCAGGTCGATAAAATGGCCATTGACCCGCAAAGACTTATTGCTTGTATCAAGGACAAAATCAGCAATATTAATTGTTTTTGCTTGTTGGTTTAATTCGCCACGGCGCCCCATGGTAATCAACCGCGCCTGGAGCTCATCAAACGAAAATGGTTTGGTTAAATAATCATCCGCGCCAGACAACAATCCGTTAACACGGTCTTCCGCCTGAGATTTTGCTGATAAAATAATGACCTTAGCTTGGTTACCTAGCTTACGGATACTTTTCAATAAGCTAATACCATCGACATTGGGTAACATTAAATCCAAAATAATAAAGTCATATTGATTAGTGAGCGCCATGCTCAAGCCTTCAGAACCGTCACCGGTTTCATCAACGGTATAGCCCAAATGGTCTAACCCAACCCGAATACCACGGCGAAGTGCTTCAGAGTCTTCAATTAACAACACTTTCATTGAGCATCCTTTATCATTTTTATGTTTTATCCATGAAACTAACCACTATTTTTGACACGCCTGTAAGCAACCGTTACTCATGTTTTATGGCCATAAAACCGCCCACCAAACAATCGCGGCCATTAACATACTCACAAACACAAACGCCGATGAGATGTCCTTGGCCAAACCTGATAACGTGTGAAACTCAAGGCCAATACGATCGACAACAACCTCAATAGCAGTGTTAACCAGTTCGGCAAACAATACAAACAGTAACGCTAAAACCAACATCGCAGTTTGCACCACGGTGATATTTGCCACACATGCAAACACAGTCAATGGCACAAACAACATCAACTCCTGTTGAAATGCCGCCTCGTTACGACACATCCAGGTTAAGCCGTTAAAGGTATGTTTACAGGTATATAATAAGCGCATTAGCCCTTGACGTTTAACCACTATTTTAGGCGATTCTGTAGTTTGAGCTTTATTTGCCGAGCTTGATGATGTCATGGAGCCTTCCTAATTCAATTCACAGTTGCTGGTGATATCTAATTTAGCATCACGCACCGAGGTATTTACGCCGTAAAGGCCTAATAAGCTGTGGAACAAGTTGTCGTGTGAGTAGCTTGCTGTTTGAGCATGTTCAGCAATACATTCACGGTCGACACCTTTTGCTTGGGTGTAATCTTGCGGCAACCACATAAACCAAGGCACATGTGTTTGCTGGCTAGGCGCAATACTGTAAGGCGTGCCGTGTAAGTACATGCCGCTTTCACCTAATGATTCACCATGATCAGACAGGTAAACCAATGCCACGTTATATTTATCTTGATATTGCTCGAGTACCTTAATGGTTTGAGCCAACACAAAATCGGTATAGGCGATGGTATTGTCGTATACGTTGATGATCTCTTGGTCACTGCAATTTTCAATATCGCTGCGGCTACATGCTGGTGTAAATGATGCTTTATCCGCTGGGTAACGTTGCCAGTAAGTTGGCCCATGGCTACCAATAGTATGTAACGCAATAAATTGGTTCGCTAACCCTTTACCCGACGCGGCACTAGCCTGTGTATCTTGTTGTAATTTTTGAGTGAGCTTTTCAATTAATATTTCATCGTAGCAACTTAAACCATCACACAATGGGTTATTTTCGCTAGGTGAAATGTCAATTTTGTTAATCCGCGCGCCAACCGCTTTATCGCCACCATCATTGTCAAACCAGGTCACTTCAACGCCTGCCGCTTTGATGACATCAAGTACGTTATTTTGCGCATCAGCCGCTTCACGCTTATAAGTGTCGCGAGTTAAATTTGAGAACATACAAGGTAGTGAGTGCGCCGTAGCGGTGCCACACGACGACACATTTTGCAGCGCAATAATGCCTAGGTTTTCAGTGTATGGGTTGGTATTACGCTGATAACCGTTATAAGCCATATTTTCGGCTCGTGCAGTTTCGCCGACCACTAACACCATTAAGGTTGGTTTGTTATTTGCCGTTGGCACCAATTGCGCATCTTCACCGATAGGATTAAAGGTCAGTTTTTCAGTGAAATAGCGTTGCTTTACAAACTTAGCGGTATTGTAGATATGTGCCGGAATAATCATCTTGTTGAGGTACTTATTATTACGACCTACTGATGCATAATCCTTATAAAAAAACACAATCATTGCACCAATAACAGCCAAACCTAACACCACAAAACCAATACGATGAAATACCGTTTTAACCACCGAAGCGCGGTTGGTCACATTTGTGAGCAGCAACCAAATCGATGGCAGCACACCAAACACCAACACATAACCCACAGAGTGTGCATTAATATAAGAGTACGCTTCGCCCGAATTGGTCTCAAAAATGTTTTCAATCATGCTGTAATCAAACATCACGTTGTACTTGAGCATTGCGTACATCGCTGCCGATGAGGTCAGTAATAACACAACCATTACAGGTTTAAACACAAATCTAAAAGCAAATAAACTGAAGATAACCATAAAACAGCCACTGAGCAAAATAGCTGGAGAGAGCGAAAATAGCACATGGCCCTCTGTCGATAATTGGTAAATTTTGCGAATAACAGGGAAGTTTAATACCAGGCCAAAATACACCGCAATAATGAGCGTCATCGCTTCATAACTGATGCTTTTGGGGGTAAGGCGTGAAAGTGTTTGGGTTAATAATTTCAAAATTGCCACTCGCGTTAAACTCGATTGGCGCTGATATTCAACCAAAACACTTAAGATCTACTGAATAAAAACTGAATTATTACTGACTGTAGAAATTCAGTTTTCTACAGCAATAAAAAAGCCCTTACATCGTAATGTAAGGGCTTATTAATCAATGCATTAAGTTAACTTAACCTTGCATGAGCAACAATGGATTATTTCTTCAGTTTGGCAAAGGCATCAGCAAAGGCATTGCCCATTGCGGCATTCTGAGTCGCTTTTGCTGGCATATTTTGCTGCTTTTGCGGTGCGGCTGACTTAGGTTTACCACTATTAGGCTTGCCACTAAATGACGTCTTTTGTGAACCCGATTTTGCTTGGCCCATTTTGGCAGGCGCTGGCTTTTCATCCAGGCGCATACTTAAGGCAATGCGGCGGCGCTCAACGTCCACTTCCATCACTTTTACTTTCACCACATCGCCGGCTTTCACTACGGTATGAGGGTCGCTCACAAACTTGTCGGTTAACGATGAAATATGCACTAAACCATCTTGATGTACACCCACATCGACAAAGGCACCAAAGTTAGTTACGTTCGTGACCACACCTTCTAAAATCATTTCAAGCTTAAGGTCTTTTAACTCCTCTACGCCGTCTTTAAAATTAGCCGTTTTAAACTCACCACGAGGATCACGACCAGGCTTATCCAGCTCAGCCAAGATATCGTTAATGGTTGGCACACCAAAGCTTGCGGTGACAAAGTCAGCCGCGTTTATGTCGCGCAATAAATCGCTATTGCCAATAAGCTGTGCAACAGGCTGTTGCTTAGCCGCAGCAATCGCTTCAACCAAGCTGTAAGCTTCAGGGTGAACCGATGAGGCATCAAGCGGATTATCGCCATTGCGAATACGCAAGAAACCGGCGGCTTGCTCAAAGGCTTTTGGCCCAACGCGCGGCACACTCAATACCTGCTTACGATTAGTAAACTGACCATTGGCATCGCGGTAATCAACAATATTTTTTGCGAGGGTTTTATTTAACCCGGCGACTTGAGTCAATAATGGCGCAGACGCCATGTTTAAATCGACACCAACACCGTTTACACAATCTTCGACAACGGCTTCAAGTGACTGTGACAACATGCTTTGGCTAACATCATGTTGATATTGGCCAACACCAATCGCTTTAGGCTCAATTTTAACCAGCTCGGCTAATGGGTCTTGTAAACGACGTGCAATCGATACTGCACCGCGAATAGACACATCTAAATCCGGAAATTCATTGGCAGCAAATTCAGAAGCAGAATAGACCGATGCACCAGCTTCGCTCACAATAACTTTGGTTAAGTTAGGTTGTGACTCTTTTACTGCGGCAATGAGCTCACCGGTCAATTTATCGGTTTCACGCGAGCCCGTACCATTACCAATCGCGATGATCTCGACCTTATGCATCGCCACTAAGTTACTTAAGGTACGAATTGATTTGTCCCATAAGTTTTGCGGTGCATGCGGGAAAATAGTGGTGTGGGCCACCAGCTTGCCAGTGTTATCAACAATCGCCACTTTAACGCCAGTGCGGATCCCAGGGTCAAGGCCCATGGTCGCTTTAGCACCCGCAGGAGCTGCCATTAATAAGTCGCCTAAATTGCGAGCAAACACTTTAATGGCTTCTTCTTCAGCACTTTCGCGCATCTTAGAAATAAACTCAGTTTCCATTTGCAAGGCGACTTTAATCCGCCAAGTTGAAGTAACGACTGTTTTTAGCCAGGTATCAACGCTAGAGTCAGATAGCACTAACTTAAAATGATTGGCAATAATCACTTCACAATAGCTGCCTTGGTTTGCTTCTGTGTCAGGGTCGGCATTCATCGATAAGCTGAGTACACCTTCATTACGACCACGCAGCATAGCTAAAGCGCGGTGCGATGGAATTTTACTCATCAGCTCATTGTGTTCAAAATAGTCGCGGAACTTAGCGCCTTCTTTTTCTTTGCCTTTCACCATACGGCTCTCAAGCACAGCTTGCTGGCTTAAGTGTTGGCGAACTTTACGTAATAGCTCTGCATCTTCAGCAAAGCGTTCCATTAATATGTAACGTGCACCGTCTAATACCGCTTTCGCATCAGCAAAACCGGCTTCAGGATTTAAAAACGCTTCAGCTTTGCTGTCTATGTCCAATGTGCGGTCAGCTAATACGGCATCCACCAACGGTTCAATGCCCGCTTCGATAGCTATTTGCCCTTTAGTACGGCGCTTAGGTTTGTAAGGCAGGTATAAATCTTCAAGACGGGTTTTACTGTCGGCTTCATTAATCGCTTGCGACAATGCTGGGGTTAATTTGCCTTGCGCTTCAATGCTCGACAACACTACCTGGCGGCGATCATGCAATTCACGCAGGTAACCAAGGCGAGAAAACAAATTACGCAACTGAGTGTCATCTAAGCCACCAGTGGCTTCTTTACGGTAACGAGCCACAAACGGTACTGTTGCACCATCATCTAAAAGCGCTATGGTCGCAGTGACCTGTTGCTCACGAACGTTAAGTTCTTGAGCGATAATCTGGGCAATATTATGCATAGTTGTTCGAATTCGGCATGGTTGAAAATGAAATTATGCTAAAGATACCATAATCTTTGATAGAGTTTTACGTAGATTGGAAAACATGCACCGTAACCGCGATTACGAGATCATCATTCGAGCCTTAACATACGCTTTAGGTGACAGCCCTGTGGTTCGGGTAAAAAAACGGCTGAATGTCGGCATATCCGTAAAACCACATTCATATGCGGTTAATTTAATGTTGCCTTTGTTAATGCCTAATCGGCTAATAATATAATTCACTTTTACATTATCAATAATATTTTGTGGCTTTGAATCTAATAACTTTAATTCTCGTTGTAAACTTCTTGGCGCAACATTCATTAATTGCGCTAAAGTAAAAAGCGATAACGAATGAGAAGGAATACTATTTGCAGCAGCACCCACTCTGTCTAATTCATTTATATTGGCTACAGCTAAACACTCGCCAGAATCTTTATCGCCTTCATCTTTATTTATGGTGACGCTAAAACAACCATGATTAAATTTAACCTGTTCAAATACATTAATATATTTACTATAAAAATCACGTCCATATGGAAGGCAAATTAACATATCATCGGGGTTATTTAATAGCGGTTTAAATATTTCGATCATGCAAAAATAGATAAACAAGTCATCGTACTTAGACGCTCTTTGCTCTGAGCCTCTTGCTGCGACTAGCGTCACGCTTGTGGCGGTAACAATACTTGACCAGGCAAGATCAGAAATGCTGCTATAATAATGAGTAAAATCTAATAGATTAAGTGCCGCAGACTTATTAAAATCCAATATCTTAATAGTAAAGGGAATTAACCTTTCCCTGAACACATGTTCTAATTCAAAAAAGAAGTATGGATTATTATCTAACACTTCCATGTCATGTAAAATATTATTAACAGTATAATAATTAATCTTATCGTCATCTGCTAAAAAACGGATATGTTGATAATGGTCTGGCACAGAAATACCTTTGCTATCGCAATACTCGATAACCATTTTAGTGTGCAGTGCAGGACGGCATTTAAATTTTATCACTGGGTGAACTTTGCCTCGTTAACTTACTCTAATTTACATTTTATCTTTTTTGTTATATTGAGCATTGATCTTAGTCACAGTTGTCGTTTTATGCCAATTTCTACGCATGGTTAACCTCCGAATAGACCTCTAAACTACCTATTACGATATACATCATTTACGTAATTAAGGTAGGAACTCCTATGAACGCATACAAGCAATGGCTCTTTGCGCTTTCACTGGTCATTTATGGGTGTGCATTTAATGCCGCATCTTCACCCTGGGAACAGCTTGATGCTGACCAACTTGAATCAGCACTCACTCAAAAATTCGCTGACGGTAACTACTCACCCAAAGGTGCTGACAGCTGCTTAATGTGTCATAAGAAAAGTGCCAAAGTGATGGACATTTTTAATGGCGTTCATGGCAATTTAAACAATTCAAAATCACCGATGGCCGGCCTACAATGCGAAGCCTGTCATGGACCGCTCGGTAACCATAACCGCGGTGGTAAAGAACCGATGATCCAGTTTGGCCAAAACAGCAAACTGTCTACTCAAACTCAAAATACGGTCTGCCAGGGTTGCCATAACGATGCCAAGCAAATGGCGTGGCATAACAGCACTCATAATCTTGAAGATGTGGCTTGTGCCGACTGTCATGTTGTTCACGCCGCGACCGACCCAGTATTAGAAAAACTCACCGTCAATGATACCTGCACTAATTGTCATACGCGTGAAAAAGCCGACATGAACAAACGCTCGAGTCACCCAATGAAATGGGACCAAATGACCTGTATCGATTGTCACTCTCCACACGGTTCAATGACCGAAAGCGCGTTAAACAAACCTTCTATTAATGACACATGTTACAGCTGCCATGCTGAAAAACGTGGCCCAGTCCTGTGGGAACATGCGCCAGTGACCGAAAACTGCATCACATGTCATAACCCGCACGGTAGCGTTAACGAAAGCATGCTAACGCATCGCGCCCCACAGTTATGTCAGCAATGTCATGCCGATGATGGCCACGCCAGTCGAGTGGTGCAACAAGCAGGTAACGATGCCTTTGGTGGCGGTAAAAGTTGTTTAAATTGCCATAGCCAAATTCACGGTTCAAACCACCCTGCTGGCAGCACATTGCAACGTTAATGAGGAGTTACACAATGAATTTCAAACTCAATATTATTACCGCCTCATTATTGCTCGCTTCTGCGCCAGTACTGTCAGCTAACTTTGCGGTTAGCCAGGCGAATACCACTAAGGTTGAGCAGCAAAACTATCAATGCCAACGCTGTGAAGTTAACTCAGGCTATCGCGGTAACGTGAGTGTGGCAGCAGGCTACATTAGCCGTGACGATGTCCACGCGGCCAATGCCTTGGGTACCGACCAGGATGGCTTTGTTGCGACGCCTAATGCTGACGTGAAATATCAAAATAATGACGGCTACCAGGCTAAGCTTCAAACTCATCAATTAGGCTATGAAAACAGCTTTGCTGAAATGAGTGCTGGCAAAGCCGGTTTGTTTAATCTCGATGCCGGTTATCAGTTAATCACGACGTACCAATCGGGTGATGCTCAAAGCAATCTTTACTATGACCAGGGCACGCTTGTTAACAGCGCCCAGCCCTACGGTTTTGAGTTGTCACAGCAACGTGAAAAGTTCGATATCGAAGCCGACGTTAAACAAGATAATTATCAAGGTTATGTGCAATTTGAAACCGAAGATAAATCGGGCTACACCAGTAGCAGTATTATCACACCGAGTCCGGTGAATATCGGCCTAGTGGTTGACTCAACAACAGATTCATTTACCGCAGGCGCGATATTAAATGGTGCTAACTGGATTACCGAACTCAGCTACTTTGGCAGCCAATATCAAAACAATGCTCAAGATTTGAGCCTCACTTACCTAGACGATGTCTATGCTGCTGCGCCAGACAATGAAGCACACCAAATTGCATTATCTGGTCAATATCAGTTAGACAGCACCGTCATGTCTGGGCGCTTTATTGTGGGCCGGATGATTCAAGATGACGATTTAATCTCAATGAACGGTAACCCAATCCAAAATTGGGATGGCGAAATTGAAACCACTGATGCCACCTTAAAAGTGTCGTCAATGCTAAGCAGCCGTTTACGTGTTGGTGGTAGCTACGACTACAGCAACCGCGAAAACAACAGCTCTGTATTTGAATTTCTGCAATATACCTTTAATGATTTAAACGACACATTCAAAGAAAACATCGCCACCGATATTGAACGCGCTACTTATAAGCTCAACGCAAAATATCGCATTAGCCAGGATTATCGCCTACAAGCAGGTTACGACCGCGAAGAAATAGACAGAAGCTACAGTGCCCGTGAAGAAACCCACGACGACACGTTATGGAGCAAGCTGTCTATTCGTGCTGTCGACAACGTTATTATTGATATTAAAGCAGAACACAGCAACCGTGATGGCTCTGAATACCAAACAGATGAATTAACCTCATCAGAAGAAAACGCCTTAATGCGTAAGTATTACCTGGCCAACAGAACCCGCAACAATGTCGAGTTGTCGGTAAACCATACGCCACTCAACTGGCTAAGTGTGGATATCAGTGCTCACTATGCCAAAGATGATTATGACGACACCCTCATCGGCTTAACTGAATCAGAAGATTACGGCGTAAACCTCAATCTTAACCTCAATATTTCTAAGCAGGTGAACCTGTATGGCTTTGCCAGCCAGCAATGGATTAATTCAGCCCAGGCCAGCAGCCAAAGCTACAGCACCGCAGACTGGTATACCGACATTGAAGATGAATTTATCAATATCGGCACCGGTATTAGCTACGGCGGCTTAATGCAAGACAAGCTGACACTCGGCGCAGACTACCTATTCAGTAACTCAAACAGCGACACCTATATCACCAGTACTGGCACCTCGCCATACGGTGACTATTACTCGTACAACCACAGCACCAGCTTATACGCAAACTACAGCCTTAGTAACGAAATGGCACTAAAGCTCACCTATCGCTATGAGCGCTATTACGACACCGATGACGCGCAAATGTCGCTTGATGAACCGGCCAGCGTTATCACTTTAGGTGAGTTAAATCATAACTATAACGCCCATCAGGTCATGCTGAACTTCAGCTACTTGTTGTAATCGTTACCAATAACTCAATTTATATATTGCAAGAGGACATCACAATGGAACGCAGAAGTTTCTTAAAAATGAGTGCTGCTATGGGTTGTGCAGCAACCGTCTCGGGCTGTAACTCAAGCTCAAAAGATGCAGTAAAAGTACCAGTAAGCCCACCAGTTTCAGAAGAAACCATAACATGGTCATCATGTTTGGTTAACTGTGGCTCTAACTGCCCGATTAAAGTGTTTAGCCGCGATGGCATGATCACCCGCGTTGAAACCGACCATGAGGTCGAAGACATCTACGGCTTACACCAGGTACGCGCTTGTGCTCGCGGTCGCTCACTACGTCAAAGAACCTACGCATTTGACCGCTTAAAAACCCCAATGAAACGTGTTGGTAAAAGAGGTGAAGGTAAGTTTGTTCCTATCACATGGGAAGAAGCCACCACTACCGTCGCTAACAAATTAACCTCAGTGATAGCCGAGCACGGTAACAAAGCTATTTTCAGAAGCTACGGCTCTGGTGCTTATTACGGTTTTGCCTCTAACAGCTGCTTTAACCGCTTATTCAATTTAGTGGGTGGCTTTTTAGATAAATTTGGTAACTACTCTTGGGCACAACAAACTGAAGCAGCCAAACATACCTTTGGTTCTGGCAGTACTTCAGGCTCTGCCACAATCACACTAGAAAGCAGCGACTTTTTATTAGGTTTTGCCTATAACCCAAGCGAAATTAGACAGTCTGGTTCAGGTGAAGGTTACGACTACCTTGAAGCGCTACAACGCAATAATGGTCTAAAAGTCACCATGATTGACCCGCGTTACACAGACTCGATGATCGGTAAAGAAAGCACCTGGTTACCGATTAGACCTGGTACAGATGCCGCATTAGCTGAAGCCATGGCCTACTTAATGATCAGCTCTGGCTGGGTTGATGCCAACTCAATTAACTTCATTAACCAATATGCAGTCGGTTATGACGCAGCGTCAATTACCGCTCAAAAAGAAATTTTTGAAGCCAGCGGTGATGCCACAAAAATTGAATATGCCGCAGCAATGAACCCAAGCGAAAACTACTACGACTATATTATGGGTTTGGGTATTTACAGTGACCGAGGTCCACGCACACCAGCATGGGCTGAGAAAATCACTGGCATTAGCGAAGCAAAAATTAACACCCTAGCCGACGACTTAATGGCCTCTAGCAGACCGTATATTATTGCGGGCGCAGGCGTTAACCGCCATGCAAACGGCGAGCAAAACGTCCGTGCTATTTACATGTTAGGTGTACTAGCCGGCAAATTAGGTCAAGTAGGTGCATCAAATGGCGAGCTGCCAAACATGAGCAGTATGTTCCGTGGTGGTATTCCTACAGGCACTAACCCAGTTAAAGAAAGAATCTCTTTTTTCTCATGGAGTGAAGCCATTCACCATGGCGAAACCATGACAGCGAGAACCCATGGTATTACCGGTACTGAAACGTTAGATACGCCATTAGGCACCAATATCAAAGTGATTTTCTCAGCGTCTGATAGCACCCTGTTAAATCAGCATTCTGATATTAATAAAACCGCTGAAATCTACAGTGATGAAAACGGTGTAGAGTTAATCGTTTCTTGCGATTGCTGGATGACACCGGGCAGTAAATTTGCCGATATTATTCTACCCGACACTTCATGGTTAGAATCAAACGACCTTGTTAATGACTCTTATGCTTCTGGTGCATTAGGTTACATCACCGCCATGAAAGCGGCTGGCGAACCTATTTGGGACTGCAAGTCTATGTATCAAATTGCTGCATTAATCGCAGAGAAAATGGGCGTAGGTAATGAATTTACCGAAGGCAAAACCGAAGACCAATGGCTTGAAGAGCTTTATCAGCAAACTAAAGCGTCTAGCACTAACGCCGGTGTCACCCCAGCATTCCCAGACACTTACAAAGAAGCACAAGAAATCGGCTTCTTCCGTAAAAATATGGAAAATCGCAACGTTGCACTTGAGTCATACGTTAACGGTAGTAAGCCATTACCAACACCCTCTGGCAAAATTGAAATTTACTCAGCAGAGCTAGCATGGCGCGCTGCTAACTGGGAACAAAACAAAGTCAGAGGCGACACCATCACGGCCATCCCACAATACACAGTCACCTGGGACGGCTATGAAGATGAAGACACTAAAACAGATTATCCATTACAACTTTCTGGATACCACACCAAAGGCCGGACTCACTCCAGCTACCATAACGTAGCATGGTTACGTGAAGCCGTAGAAGACGCTGTATGGATGAACGCAATCGACGCGCAAAACTACGGCGTGTCGTCTGGTGATACGGTTGAAATATATAACGAACGCGGCTCAATTGAAGTCACAGTAAGAGTGACACCACGAGTCATTCCTGGCGTTATCATGCTAGGACAAGGCGCTTGGTTCAAGCCAGACCCAAATAGTAGAACCGGCTCATCAGGTAAAGTTGTGGATATTGGTGGGGCAATTAACTCCCTAACCCGATACATGCCAAGCCCAGTAGCAAAAGGCAATCCACAGCACACTAACCGCGTTCAAATTCGTAAAGTTATTTAAGGGGCACAACCATGAGCGACTCAACCCAATATTGTTTCTATGTCGACACCACTAAATGCACAGGCTGCAAAACGTGTCACATTGCTTGTAAAGACAGACAAGGCGATATCATTCGCAGCTCAACCAAACCTGTAGAAGATGGTGTGCCTACGCTAAATGGCGTTAACTGGCGCCGCGTGTATGAGTACGGTGGCGGTTCATGGAATGTGGACCCAAACACTGGCGCTTACGAGCAAGAAGTCTTTGCTTACTACATGTCACTTGGCTGTAATCATTGTTCAGAACCAGTCTGTGTTAAAGCTTGCCCAACAGGCGCAATGCACAAACGCAAAGAAGACGGTTTAGTGCACATTGAAGAAAGCTTATGTATCGCTTGCGAAAGCTGCTCACGCGCTTGTCCATATGATGCGCCACAGCTTGACCAAGAAAGAAAAGTCATGACCAAGTGTGATGGTTGTTATGAACGCCTGGCAGTAGGCCGCAAGCCAGCCTGTGTTGAATCATGTCCAATGCGCGCATTAGACTTTGATACCGTTGAAAATATCGTGGCTAAATACGGTACCGGCGACTCGCACATTGCACCATTACCTAATCAATCACTAACATCACCTAATTTGATTATTAAAGCCAATCGCCTTGGCCAATCAACAACAGGTGGCACAGGTCAAATTCTGAATCCATCAGAAGTGTAATAATTAAGGCAGTGATAAATCATTATCACTGCCTTCCTTTAAGGACTTAATCATGACTGAAAACAACGTTGCATCAATCGGCGTCGATAAGTTAGAAGAATATCAATCGATTGCACGCATCCTGCACAATGTTTTTTGCTTTTATCCCAACGAAGCACTCATCGACAGTTTTATCGAAAACGACGTCGCCCAAACCTGGCCTGTGTTCGCCGAGTCAGCACCCGAGCAGCCTGGACAGTTTTATCTACAACGATACCTGCAGCAATGGCAAGCCAATCAACTTACCGAACTACAACTCGATTATGGCAACCTATACTTTGGCCCTGGCGAACCTAAAGCCATACCACAAGGTTCGGCCTACCTGGGCGAAGAGCAAGTGCATTTTGATGTATCAACTTTAGCGCTGGTCGACTTTTATAAACAACATAAAGTTGAATTCAAGCTCGATATGCCGCAGCCTGTTGACCATATGGGGCTATTTTTTAGTGTGTTAGATTCAAGCTTTCAGCGTTTAATTGGAGCAGACTCGCACACTAACAAAGACGAACTGATGCAATTTATCTACACTTTATTGCAAAAGCACTTCACTCCTTGGGCAAGCCGTTGTTTAGCGCTCAGCGAGCAACACGCAAACACTGATTTTTACCTTGGTATCGCCAAAATGACCCAAGCCTTTATCAACGAACTGACCAGCACCTTTAACGTACTGCCCATGCCAAGAAAACTGCATCGATAGGTTATTTTGGCTAGCTCACTGGAGGCGACAACATGTCTTTTATACGCGCGGTATCATCGCAATGGAGCAAAGCTGAATGGTCACATCAGCTGGTGCTTTTTTGGCAACAAGACGCGTATGTAAGGAGCCTCTTTGCGGGAGCGACAACTATGATCACTGTCGCTAACGTGGTTGCCGCCCTGAAGCCAACGCCCGAGCCAAAATCAGCTCAAGCAAAACCACCAGAAAATAATCCACTGCAAGTCGCCTCATCAGACTCAAATCAGCCACAGCAAGGGTTAACCCATATCGATGCTGCTAATGCTTTATTTGACTGTTTCTTGCTGTTATTTGTAAAAGAACTTCAATATCAACAGCTCTCACAAGCAGAAGCCATCATTGTGCAGTTAGCTGAATACTACGCGATTAACTGTCAAAAAACGCCGATTGAAGACATTAAGCTAATGAACCAAAGTGTCCAGATCATCAACGCCATGGCGCAATTAAAACAACGAAGACATGTCCAAAGAAAAGCACAACGCAACATGGGCGCGCATTAACGCCTAACTGACCGTAAATACAAATCGACAAATGCCAATAATTTAGTTAGTTTCTGCTTTAAGCCAAAACACATAGAGAAACGCGTGAAAACCAAGCTAATTACCCTCGAAGGTTACAACAAGCTCAGACTTGAGCACGATTACTTGTGGAAAGAACAACGTCCTGAAGTGACTAAAATTGTAACTTGGGCTGCCAGTCTTGGAGATCGCTCAGAAAACGCTGACTACACCTTCAACAAGCGTTTATTAAGGCAAATAGACCGTAGAGTACGCTACTTACGCAAACTGTTACCCGAGCTTAAAATCGTTTATTACGCGCCAGAACAAGAAGGCAAAGTGTTTTTTGGTGCCGTTGTCGAAATCGAAAACGATGCTGGCGACATTAAAACCTTTAAAATTGTCGGCCCAGAAGAAATCTACGACGAACGCAAAGATTACATCTCTATCGACTCACCTATGGCGCGCGCGTTACTCAAAAAAGAAGTCGACGACGAAGCCGTCGTCAGCACGCCTCAAGGCAATAAAACCTGGTACATTAATAAAATTACCTATACCAAAGCCTAAAAGTGATTTAGTGTTGCCTAATCGATAGCTAATAATAATCAACCAGTTAACGTATGTATCAAGCCTTTTTCACTCACACATTACTCAAGGTAGCTGTGTTTATCACGTTGCGTTAATCGCTTTGCATTCCCAATAGGTGTCATATTGAACAACACGAAAGGCAGTCTCTACATGGTTTTTGCAATGGCCGCTTTTGCCATTGAAGACATGCTGATTAAGTCCGCAGCAGAAACTACTTCTTTAGGCCAAATCCTGGCATTGTTTGGCCTCGGCGGCATGCTGATTTTTATGCTGCTAACATGGCGTAAAGGTCAAAAAATACTGCATCCGGCCATACTCACTGCGCCGATTTTAATCCGTGCAGTCTGTGAAGTGACTGGCCGCTTCACCTTTGCATTAGCCATCACTCTCACACCACTCTCAAGCGCCTCGGCAATATTACAAGCCACGCCACTGATTGCCATGATAGGCGCAGCATTATTGTTTGGTGAACACGTGGGGGTTAAAAGATGGATTGCCGTACTTGTAGGGTTTATTGGGGTGTTAATGATTATACGCCCAGGACTCGCTGGGTTTGAAGCTAACTCACTATTCGCAGTCATCGCCACATTAGGCTTTGCCGGCCGCGATTTAGCCACCCGCGCAGCGCCACCCGTGCTATCGAACATGCAACTTGGGGTTTACGGATTCTTTGTATTAATCCCTGCAGGTATCGCTATCCAGCTATATCAAAATGAGCCAGCACAACTTAATACCACAGCATCACTGCAAATCATCGGTGCGATTATTTTTGGTGTTGCCGCCTACAATGCCCTCACCATCGCCATGCGCGCAGGCGACGTCTCGGTCATCGCCCCCTTTCGCTACACCCGTTTATTATTTGCATTAGCGTTGGGCATATTCATATTCGGTGAATCACCCGACACCATGACGCTACTCGGCAGCCTACTGGTTGTCGTCAGCGGCGTTTACACGCTCAGCCAAACACGCAAAAAAGTCAGTTCGAGGGTGGTGAATAGCGAAGCCTAATGGGCAGTGGGATTGCACAGGGTTTAGTTGTAGCATCAATGATCTTATGGCTTGTGGCCATTAAGATCATGTTGCTTCACTCTCTGGTGAGAGTGAAGCAACAGAGACTGACTCGTTTTTGACGATGCTTGTTAGCTATTTTTTCGTCGTCCCGGCAATGCTTTTGAGCCGGGATCCAGGTGTTTGGTTTGGTTTGCTTTGGTTTGCTTATAGCCTGCGGCGCATCTTGTAATAAAGAGTGAAAATGCTATTGCTTAAGACTAGGGTTTTGATTTGTGGGAAAGGCCATGTCTGGACTCACGTTTCTTTTGTAAAGAGTCTTCAACAGCCTCAAGTTCAGAGTTGAGTTTGGGCATTTTCAAACAGCAATTGGCTCGTTTGGACAAGGCTTAGATTTTTTCGTCGTCCCGGCAATGCTTTTGAGCCGGGATCCAGGTGTGAGTTTTGTGCTTTAACAATCAATCAGCGCGTTTTCTCGAGCTGTTATTTACATAACAAAGTACACTTGGTATAGGCACGCGGCTTCGCGCGGTCTATCCTTATTTGTTAGCTGTAAGTAAGAATTTACGTAGGTCTCTCTCTTGCCTCATAACGTGTAAAATATAAACTTTGTCGTTTTCTACTTTATAAAAAACACGACAAGGATTAATAACTATTTCCAGATAATTAAGGTTACTTAACTCAATAGGTTTCTTTCCTGATTCAGGGAATTCTTCAAGCCGTTCGACTTTAGCAAAAATTTTCGCTACCAAACTTTTAGCGGCCAGAAGATGACTTAAAGCAATATATTCAGCTATGTCATTAAGATCTTCCAAGGCAGGGTTGGTCCAAATTATTTCAGCCATTTACTCATTTTCTCTTTAGCCTCAATATTAGATACCGTTTCTCCACGACTTATAGCCTGCTCACCTTTAGCAAGAGCTTCAAGGATTTGCATACGCTTTTGCATAAATTCGAAGTCATCAACATCAACAAGGTATGCAGAAGGTTGTCCATGTTCAGTAATTAATACAGGCTCTTTAGAAGAATGAAGCTCTGATAATATTTTCGTTGCCTGCCGTTTTAATGTTGTAACTAGCTCTACTCTCATACTAATCGCCTCACAAAAAATGTATCACTATAGTAGCACTTAATGAGCAATTTGAGAATACAGCTAACAAGCCTGTAGAATTACTGGTTTTAAAATTTATTTTGATTAATGCAGTAAAAAACAACAAATTTAATAATTTAAATCAACGACTTAACAAAAATTCAAACATTATTTAACATGCGGGTATACTGTTGTTTTAGAGGGAGTATATGGCGGGTTTGGTGAGTTTTGAGGTGAAAAAGGCTTCCCCTTCTTAGTGCATCGCGTGTTGCAGCTTTCTATATTATGAACAAAGAAAACACCTGGATCCCGGCTTAAAAGCATTGCCGGGACGACGAATTTAATGAAGTCGAATTTAATGACGTTGAAGTGGAACTGAGTAACATTTACCCAACTCTGGCGTCAGCGAAGCACCACGGCGTTTTTGGCTTTAGGTCATACAAAGTCTGAGTAACCATAACAATTCAACTTGCCTCAGCTTTGCTTAATCCCCGTTATGTTTTACTGTTAAGCTTAATCGCCATTGCTCTCGAAAGTCTTTTTGAATACGTGAATGGATAAACAGTGTTATCGCCATCGCTATAAATCCGCCTAGACTAGCGAGTGCCATATCCTTATGCGCATCCCAAATGTCACCCTGGGTGCCTAAATACGCCATGCCAAGTTCGCCACCAAATATCTCTGCGGCGCCCCACTCTACTAACTCATATAACATCGATGTCGACATAATCAGGTTTAACGGCGTGAAATAACTCCAAAAGCCTTTCACGCCAGCAATCTTGCAATACAAATCTCTCACTGGGTATGCCAGTAAGAAGCCGTATGCGAAATGAATCAATCGATCAAAGTTATTACGCTCCCAGCCCATATATTCATTAAGGCTAAAATTAAAATATGACTGCAGAAATTCATCATAGGGAACATTGGCATAAGTATAATGTGAGCCGATCTCATGCAAGCTCATAAAGACAAATATCAGGCTATAAGAAAGCCGCGATAATGGGCATTTTTTATAGGTGAACACCACAAAGATGGCAGAGAAGACAATTAACACATTCTCAAGCGCCCAATCGGCTCGATTATAAGGGTTGATAGAAATAACAATAAATTCAATAACAAAGATGATTGAAAGCAATAAAAAATATCGTTTATGTTCCATAGAATGTTGGCCATTGTGAATTAAAGATATTTTATGGCATGTAACGGCTTACTTTAGGCTTGCCTCTCAACATCACCTGCTAAACACAGATGAATAGCGATAGTCACGGATGAATACCGCTAAAAAATCTTAGGCAACAAACACCTACGACTCATAGATTGCATTTATCACTGCGTCATTATTGATGATACGCTTTATTTTTATACAATAAACCCATACGCCAATATTTCAATGCTAAATCGTTTATTTAACACAACATATCATCTCTGATTTTAAACAAGAATAAGCTTTAACTCTCTGCCTCAATGTGGGCAAATAGCCATGAAAAAAGCCAAAACAAAGATAAAACGCTTAGGCGTAGTAGACTCAGGCATTAGCAATTAGGTTGGTTGGCCATGATTAACCTTCCTTACTAACTTTGATGCCAAACCGAGTTGATTTTTTGATTTTAAAATGTACAAATTCAACTCTGAACTTGAGGCTGTTGAAGAAAATGACGTGAGTCCTGACATGGATGTCTGGCTAGCTTTAGAGGGGAAGGGACGCCCCATCTGAAGCGTTAGCATTTTCGAATAAGACCGAAGAACACCGAAATACGGTCAAAAGCTTGATTCAACCACGTCGCGAAATTATCGCTTTTCAGATAATTTTGATGTGGCGGCTGGGAGTTCCAAGAGGGAACAGCCGTTGGTTTCCTCTTGGTCTGGTGTGGGCGAAGCGCCACGACGTTAGTGGCCGTAGGCCATCAGAAAAAGCAAAGCAAACACCTGGATCCCGGCTCAAAAGCATTGCCGGGAGGACGAATTTAATGAAGACGAGTTTAATGCTGACGAATTTTATGAAGACAGATTTAATGAAGTTGAATTTAACTCAGTCGAATTGAATGGAATCAAAGTGACATTGATTCATACTCTGGAGTCATCGAAGCGCCACGACGTAAGTGCTCGTAGGCCTTAAATAACCATAACGAAGCCATAAACAAAAAAAGCCACCCCGACATACAATGCCGGGGTGGCTTTTTAGCTAGCACTTTTAACTTTTAGCTATCAGCTGTTAGCTATCAACTGACACTATTAACTATCGCTATCAAGGTTTAGCTATCAGCACTTTGTTCATAGCTAATCATTATTCGCTAATCGCAATCAGCTAATAACCGTTCGCAGTCAGCTAATCCATTATGATTAACGCAGCAGTAATAACGGGATTTTGCTTTTGCTGATCATTCTGGTGGTATTGCTACCGACAAAAAATTCACGAATACGTGAATGGCCGTAAGCACCCATTACCATTAAGTCGATATTATTGGCGACTTGATAGGCTTCTAATGCGGTTTGCACTTCACCCTGACACACTGCTGTACTTACCGTAAAGTCTGCACTGCTTAAGGTGTCAGCTGCCGCTGCAAGTTCGGCACTGGCTGTCGTTTGATTGTCTGACACCATCACTAAGTGACACGCTAAGCCTTTAAGTAAAGGGCTGGCGGCAACTCGGCCAAGGGCCTTTTTCGCAGTGGCGCTGCCATCGTAAGCAAAGATAAAGCGCTCAGGCGCTGTAAACTCTGCCATGACAACCAAAATAGGTTGCTTAAGCGTGCGGATAACACTCTCAATATGGCTACCTATTGGTTGGTCCTGGTGTTGCTCACCTTGACGTCCCATGACCACTAAACGTGCATTTGGCTCTTGTTCTAACAAGGTTTCAATTAAGTCGCCATGGCGCTGTAAGGTATCGACTGACACAGAAGATTGTTGGTCAGTTACACGCGTTTTAGCATCTTCGAGCATGTATTTGCCTTGCTCGAGTGCCAGTTTGCTTCTGCGGCCTTCAAGCACCACCATTTCGTCAAGTAGATGCTCACGCGTTCCTAAACCAATGTTGCCAGATAAATTCAACTGAGTTGGATACACCGACTTATCTAATACATGTAACAAGGTCACTGGGGCATCTAATTGCTTAGCCGCCCATCCACTGGCATCACATACGGCTAAGGTTGCTTTTGAACCGTCGATACAAGCAATCACATTTGTCATTATTGTTCTCCTTTTGTGGTGTTGCTCAGGGTTAGTGACCAGACATCATTTTTTCGACTTCTTCAGGTTTATCGTGCACCCCAAATTTATCAACGATGGTCGAACTGGCTTCATTTAGGCCAATTAAATCAACCTCGGTGCCATCACGACGGAATTTAATCACTACTTTATCGAGTGCCGATACTGCGGTGATATCCCAAAAATGCGCTAGTGATAAGTCGATAGTCACTTTATCTACCACTTCTTTAAAATCAAATGATTGGCTGAATTTATCTGCCGAGGCAAAAAACACCTGGCCAACGATTTGATAATGGCGGCCAGTTTCAGCAGTAATCTCTGAACTTTTAACCACCATGAATCGGCCCACTTTATTGGCAAAGAATAATGAAGCCAATAACACCCCTACAAATACCCCAATCGCCAGGTTATGGGTAGCGACAACCACCACAACCGTGGCCACCATCACAAGGTTTGTCGACATTGGGTGATGTTTAAGGTTACGGATTGAATCCCAAGAGAAAGTACCGATAGACACCATGATCATCACAGCAACCAATGCTGCCATAGGGATAAGCTTTAACCATTCGCCGAGGAATACGATTAAAATCAGCAAAAACACACCGGCTGCAAACGTTGATAAACGGCCACGGCCGCCTGATTTAACGTTGATAATTGATTGACCAATCATCGCACAACCCGCCATGCCGCCCATTAAGCCGGCACCAATGTTGGCAATACCTTGGCCTTTACACTCACGGTTTTTATCACTTTGGGTGTCGGTTAAGTCATCAACAATGGTGGCTGTCATCATTGATTCAAGTAAACCAACCACCGCAAGACCTGCTGAATAAGGCAAGATGATCATTAAGGTTTCAAGGGTTAATGGCACTTCTGGCCACAAGAAGATAGGCAATGTATCTGGTAACTGCCCCATGTCGCCTACAGTACGAACATCGACACCCATAAATACCGCAAAAATGGTTAATCCCACGATGCACACTAACGGTGACGGCAATGATTTACCGATAACAGGGATAAGCGGGAACAAGTAAATAATCCCAAGGCCTGTGGCAGTCATGGCGTACACATGCCAAGTCACGTCAATGAGTTCTGGCACTTGCGCCATAAAGATTAAAATCGCCAAGGCGTTAACAAAGCCGGTCACCACCGAGCGCGATACAAAGCGCATTAAGTTACCGAGTTTTAAGTAACCTGCGGCAATCTGGAATACACCGGTTAATAAGGTGGCAGCCAATAAATATTCAAGGCCGTGCTCTTTTACTAAGGTCACCATTAACAGTGCCATTGCACCCGTTGCAGCAGAGATCATCCCTGGGCGGCCACCGGTAAACGCAATCACTACCGCAATACAGAACGAAGCATATAGCCCCACTTTAGGGTCGACACCTGCAATAATCGAAAAGGCAATTGCCTCTGGAATTAACGCCAGTGCCACCACAAGACCGGCTAATAGATCGCCGCGGATGTTGGAGAACCATTCTTTTTTCATGGTTTGTATCATGTTATTCACTCTGTTTAAAATTCAGTCATTTATTTCAATAGTACGTGCTGATCCGAAACTGAAAATACCGCAAACAGTTTCTAAGATGTTGATCCGTCATGCAACGAGATGCTATCAAATATGGGGTAAAGCAAAACAGCCACTACAGATGGATTGTCGCAATCCAATACGGGAGGGTATAGCTAAATGCGGCTTAGTTCATGCAAGATTTTGCTTTAAATACACGTATGCACCTCAAAGCAGCGACAAAGAATATAGTTCAGCCCGTCTAAAGTCAAAATCTGTCGTAAAAATAATCGATGTTTCGCCTTATTAAGCCTCATTTGCAGCGATGTTTCAGTACAATATTTTCACTGATCATATCCGATAAAAGTAGCGCCTTTTTTAATAGACTCAGCCCAAATCCATTTTAAGATGGCTCACGTTTATCTGGATATTTTGTGTGCGGTCGATCACGATTTTAAGCTTAATAAGACCTGAAATGATGAATGCCAGGTTAAATATGTAAACAAACAGTATAAATAATGTGCTATTTCAGGTTTATTTAATCTTTACGCTGTTTTACGGCCCTTAACTACTTTCAATTAATAGCTGCTTCTTGTTATTCTCCTGCCGTATAACAGCTCGCATGGTTTTTGATGCGACAACCACTTCATTTACGCTCAGGCGGAAACGTTTTTTGAATCCAACTCTTTGCCAAAAACTTGTTACGCCGCTAAGCCGCATAGCAAGCTTGTCTAAATTGAGTAAAGCACATTTAACTTTGTGTTTCGGATTACTGTTGCTGCAACCTTTAGCCGATGCGTTATCGATTTCGGTTGGTCACTTTATTGATATCAGTGAGTTTATCGCGATTGCAGACGGCCTATTGGCTGAGTTTGTGGGTGCGGGCTTACTCAGCTTAATTGTGCTTAACCCTATGGTTATTGAACAATTTTGGCGTTTGTTTCATCTCAATTCTAAATTTAGCAATCTGCTTGAACTCAGCGATGCGCTCAGTGCATTATCTCCTGTTATTCCTAAGTCGTTAGACTATACGGCACACGGTTGCCGCGCCCCTCCTCGTTAACTTTCGTTTTAGCTCAATACTCAACAACTCGTTATGACACCCACTTTGACATCAAAGTGAACAACTGCCGTTTATAGGCCAGTTAATGCTGTGTTTGCGTGTTGCTCTCAATCTGCCACAACCTTATGGAATTGGCAGCGTAGTAAGCTTTTAAGGTGAGAGGAATCTTCCTTTGTTAATTCGAAATTTAAGTAAACCAGCACTGGCGGCATTAGCATTTATGCTTGCCGGTTGTGAAGGCGGCGTACTGGATCCCAAAGGTCAAATCGGCATCGATGAGAAAAACCTCATTATAGTGGCGACGCTACTGATGCTGATTGTGGTTATTCCGGTCATTTTTATGACGCTGTACTTTGCGTGGAAATATCGTGATGGTCGCGACCAGGAGATTTATGCGCCTAAATGGGCACACTCGACCGCCATTGAAGTTGTGGTGTGGGTTGTACCCATTATTATCGTGATCATTTTGGGTGTTATCACCTGGAATTCGACACACGATTTAGACCCCTATAAACCGCTTAAACATGACGCAAAACCCGTCACGGTTGAAGTAGTGTCGCTGGACTGGAAGTGGCTATTTATCTATCCAGAATATGGCATTGCCTCGGTTAACGAATTGGCCTTCCCTGCCAACGTGCCGGTTAATTTCAAAATCACTTCAGACACGGCGATGAATTCATTTTTCATTCCACAGTTGGGCAGCCAAATATACTCAATGGCAGGTATGACAACCAAGCTACACCTTATCGCGAATGAACCTGGCACTTTTGACGGCATTTCTGCTAACTACAGTGGTGCAGGTTTTACCGGCATGAAATTTAAAGCCATTGCCACACCTACAGCAGATGATTTTGATGCCTGGGTTGCTAAGGTAAAACAACAAGGTCACACCTTGGATGTTGAGCAATATAAGCAGCTCGCTGAAAAGAGCGAAAATAACCCTGTGCAATATTACGGCTCAGTACAACACGGCATGTTTAATTACATTGTAATGCAGTATATGCATCCAGACTCGAACATGAAATCTATGGGCAACATGGAAGGTATGGAAGGTATGGAAGGTATGGAAGGCATGCACGACATGGGCAACATGAAATCAATGTCTGGTATGGATCACACTCAACATATGCAGCATATGAAAGACATGGACGCTGAAAAACATCCCGAACATCCATCACCTACACACTCAACCACAGAGCATTCTTCAACTGCTTCTGGGGAGGCGGAGTAATCATGCCATTTCTTGGAAAATTAACACTCGAGTCTATTCCGTATCACGAACCCATTATTATGGTGACCCTCGCGGCTGTCGCCATTATTGGTGTCATTATTGCAGCTTTAATCACTAAGCATCAAAAATGGGGCGTGCTGTGGCACGACTGGTTAACCTCGGTTGACCATAAAAAACTTGGCATCATGTATATCGTGTTAGCGATGGTGATGCTTATCCGTGGTTTCTCTGACGCGATTATGATGCGAACCCAGCAAGCGCTCGCCACTAATGGCGCTGCGGGGTATTTACCACCAGAACATTACGACCAAATCTTCACCGCCCATGGCGTGATCATGATTATCTTTATGGCAATGCCATTTATGATTGGTTTAATGAACTTGGTCGTACCGTTGCAAATTGGTGCTCGCGATGTCGCGTTCCCATTCTTAAACAATTTCAGTTTTTGGCTAACCACCTCTGGTGCGGTGTTAATTAACATATCGCTAGGACTCGGTGAGTTTGCTAAAACCGGTTGGGTGGCTTATCCGCCATTGTCAGAGCTGGCCTACAGTCCGGGGGTGGGGGTTGATTATTATATCTGGGCCTTGCAAATATCCGGTATAGGGACAACCTTAACCGGGGTGAACTTTATCGCCACTGTGTTAAAAATGCGTGCGCCTGGTATGAAGCTGATGCAAATGCCTATTTTCACTTGGGCTTGTACCTGGGCTAACGTGTTAATCGTTGCATCGTTCCCCATTTTAACGGCTTTGTTAGGCATGTTGACCTTAGACCGTTATTTAGATTTCCACTTCTTTACCAACGACGGTGGCGGTAACGCCATGATGTACATCAACCTATTTTGGGCTTGGGGTCATCCTGAAGTGTACATTTTGGTATTACCGGCTTTCGGTATTTTCTCTGAAGTGTTTTCAACCTTCACTTCAAAGCGTTTATTTGGTTACACCTCAATGGTGTGGGCAACGGGTGCGATTTCTGTACTTGGCTTTATTGTGTGGTTACACCATTTCTTTACCATGGGTTCAAGCGCGAATGTTAACGCCTTCTTCGGCGCAATGACCATGGTGATTGCGGTGCCGACTGGGGTAAAACTGTTTAACTGGCTATTTACCATTTATCGCGGCCGTTTACGTTTGACCGTGCCAGTATTGTGGGGCTTAGGCTTTATGGTGACCTTCACCATCGGCGGCATGACCGGGGTATTGTTAGCATTACCAGGAGCCGATTATGTGTTGCATAACAGCTTGTTTTTAATTGCCCATTTCCATAACACCATTATTGGTGGTGCGGTATTTGGCTATATGGCGGGGTTTGCTTACTGGTTCCCTAAAGCGATGGGTTTCACGCTTAATGAACGTTTAGGCAAGGCATCTTTTTGGTGCTGGCAAATTGGCTTCTATTTGGCCTTTATGCCGTTGTACGTGCTTGGTTTTATGGGCATGACACGTCGTATTAACCACACAGATAACCCAGCGTGGAACTTCTGGCTTTACTTTGCCGTAGTCGGCGCATTCATCATTCTTGTGGGGATTATTTTACAGTTTGTGCAATTGTATGTGAGCTTCCGCGACCGTGAGCAAAACCTCGATACCACAGGCGATCCATGGAATGGCCGTACACTTGAGTGGTCAACCTCTTCACCACCACAGTTTTATAACTTTGCCCAGTTAGATCCCGTAACAGACATTGATACGTTCACCGACATGAAAGAAAAAGGCACTGCCTATCAACGTCGTGAAACCTATCAGCCAATTCACATGCCTAAAAATACTGCCAGCGGTATTACCATGGCTGCGTGTATTACTGCCATGGGCTTTGCGGCGATTTGGCATATTTGGTGGTTAGCCATTGTCGGTTTTGGCGGTACGTTTGTGTTGTTTTTACTGCGTGCTTACGACAATGACGTGGACTATTACGTGCAACCCGATGAAGTCGCACGTATTGAAAATGCACACTTAGATAACGTAGCAAGGGGCCGATAATGAGTATTGCTATTAAAGCAGATTTACACGTAGCTCATTCTGCTGAGCACAATGATCAACACCATAATGATCATCATGACACTAGCGGTAACACCTTGTTCGGTTTTTGGCTTTATCTCATGACCGACTGTATTTTGTTCGCCTCTGTGTTTGCGACTTATGCGGTGTTGTTTATGAATACCGATGGTGGGGTGTCGGGCAAAGATATTTTCGAATTAGACTTCGTGCTTATCGAAACGGCCGCCTTACTGATCAGTAGTATTACTTATGGCTTTGCCATGATTTGCGCAAGACACCAAAAGAAAGCCGCAACATTAACGTGGTTATTAATCACCTTTGCGTTGGGTTGTGTGTTTATCGCGATGGAAGTGTACGAATTCCATCATTTAATTGAACACGGTAATGGCCCAGATCGCAGCGCGTTTTTATCCGCATTTTTTGCCTTAGTCGGTATGCATGGTTTGCATGTTACCGCGGGCTTAATTTGGATGCTGATCATGATGGTTGAAGTGCTTAAAACAGGCTTAACTAATCGCAGCATCACTCGCCTGAGTTGTTTAAGTTTGTTTTGGCATTTCTTAGACATCGTGTGGGTGTGCGTGTTTACCGTAGTTTATTTGTTAGGAGTCTTGTGATGAGCAATGCACATGCAAGCCACGGAGAAGGCGACTTTTCTGCCAGCGTTAAATCATATTTAGTCGGCTTTGTGTTATCGGTTGTCTTAACTGGTATCCCATTTTGGTCGGTGATGACACACCACTTTGACCACATGACAACACTCTGGGTTGTGGTGATAACGGCGATAGTGCAAATCGTGGTGCACTTGAAATACTTCCTCCATTTAGATTTTTCTAAAGAAGGCAGAATCAATACATTCTCGTTCTTATTCACCGCCTTGATTATTGTCATGGTAGTGGGTTTGTCTGTGTGGATTATCTACGCAGCTAACGAATTGATGATGTAATTAGACAGCTATCATGAATAATCAAGGTCAATCTATGTCAGCACAATTAACCTCACGCTTACGAGGATATGTTCAGGTCACTAAGCCTGGCATCATCATGGGCAATTTAATTTCTGTCGCGGGCGGCTTTTTACTCGCGGCTCAAGGTAATGTTGATTTGACCTTGATGTTCGCCACCATGATAGGTTTGTCTTTGGTGGTGGCGTCGGGTTGCGCGATCAATAATTGCATTGATCGCGACATCGACGCCAAAATGAAGCGCACTCGAAACCGAGTGACCGTTACCGGTGAAATATCGGTACAAGCGGTATTGAGCTTTGGTATTGGTCTGGGTGTTGTCGGCTTTACCATGCTGGCGATATTCACTAATAGTTTAGCGGTGTTATTTGCCGCCATTGGCTATGTGGTTTATGTCGGCGTGTACAGCCTATACATGAAACGCAACTCGGTTTACGGCACCTTAGTTGGCAGTTTTTCGGGAGCCGTGCCACCGGTTGTGGGTTATTGCGCGGTTACCGGGCAAATGGACATGGGCGCGGTCATTTTGCTGCTAATGTTTAGCCTATGGCAAATGCCTCACTCATATGCGATTGCGATTTTTCGCTTTGACGATTATGCCGCGGCCAATATTCCGGTATTACCCGTAGCCCAAGGCATGACCAAAGCTAAATTGCATATCGTGTTGTACATCGCGGTCTTTGCGCTAGTGAGTGCACTGCTTCCCTTAGCTGGTTACACAGGTATTGCCTTTATGGCGGTCACCTTTGCGACGAGTTTATGGTGGTTAGCCATGGCATTAAAAGGCTATCGTCGCGACATCAATTTGCAGTCTTGGGCTCGGCAGGTATTTGGATTTTCCATTATCACGATTACCGCATTAAGCGTGACCATGGCATTGGATTTTCAAGTTGCTGCTCAAGTACCATTACTGACTTTAGTACCTTAACCGGTCATCATTATTTGGTTGAACACAAAGCCCGTTAGCCTATGCTGCGGGCTTTTTATTTGCTTATTCAGCATTGTTGACTAGGGTTAAAGCTCATTTAAATTACCGCATGAAGTTCGGTCTATACCCAATCAACTTGAAGATCCGTGTTTCAGAGCTTCACCGTGTTTTCAATACTAGGCGCGTTAATGCGGTAATGTAGGTACCTTATAAATTAGCGCAACAACGTAGTGGGAACACGGTGAAACTCCCAAAGGGCAAGTTTTACACGTGTTTATGCTGCGTTATTGATTTTGGAAAGGGAACGACCATTACCCGCAATCAATGCCTTGCCTAAACGCGTGTAAACTCTTGCTGAAATCGAGCATCTTCAGGTTGTTTGGGTATTTACCCACTCTAAAAACATAAAGGGATATTATGTTTACCGCGTTAACAACCCAGTTGCTGACTGGCCTCATCAATTCCGCTAACAAACCATTGCGCTTATGCATTTTGTCTTTGATGATGTTCCTAACGTTAGTGGTGCCCGTCAACGCGACAGCGCAAACATTAACCTCGAACAATCAGCACGCGTTATTTGGCAATTGGATTATCGACACCCCAGAGCACATCACCTTACTGCAATTAAACCGTGACTTAAGCTATTTATACATCAAGCTCAACCACCTAACGCCGCATAAAAGCGTAGCCGAATGGGGTCGACTCGCTATTGCGCCTAATGGTGTGCGCTTTATGGCCAGTTATAGCAATAATCCGCTATTGGGCCTGGTGGCGTATCAAATAACCTATCCCAAGCTGCATATCGCGCTTGGCGTAGAATCAAAAAAGTTAGTCTTCACTATCGACACTAACGCAGACAGCATTAGCGATGAACAGCATAACTATTATGCCTATAAGCACCAATCTATCTTCGGCGTCTGGCATCAATTATCAACACCAGCATTAAGTAGTGTTGTGTTGCTGAGCAGCGGTTATTACGCTTTAGTGAATGTGAACTTACATCAAGACCCTCACGTTCATCCGCATAATACCCACTTACAATGGGGCCGCTTTGATGAGCAGCAAGAGTTTAGTGAACCTATTTTTGATAGCCACCCACAACTGACATCCGCATTACCTCTCATGATTTATCACCCTTTGCGCCAACAACTGGCTTTATCTTTTGACCAAGACAAAGACCACATAACAGACCATTTGCGGATTTTTAAACAATAAAGCGGCATTTACAGCTATTTAGTTACAATTTCTGCTGCAATCAGCTATTCAAATTCAAGTGATTACACTTCATACTGAGCCATTGCTGGTATCGATTTAGTGTTAAAAGGATATTCCATGGGCCAAGAAACCTCTAAAATTCTCGTTGTCGATGACGACATGAGATTACGTTCATTATTAGAACGTTACTTGCTTGAACAAGGCTTTCAAGTACGTAGCGCAGCCAATGCTGAACAAATGGACCGATTACTTGAGCGCGAAAACTTTCACCTTTTAGTACTCGACTTGATGCTACCCGGTGAAGATGGTTTATCGATTTGTCGCCGCTTGCGCCAGCAAGAAAACCCAATTCCGATTGTGATGCTCACCGCTAAAGGCGATGAAGTTGACCGTATTATTGGCTTAGAGCTTGGCGCTGATGACTATTTACCTAAACCGTTTAATCCACGTGAGTTATTAGCACGGATTAAAGCGGTAATGCGTCGTCAAACCACTGAAGTACCAGGTGCGCCTGCGCAGCAGGAAGAAATGATTGAGTTTGGTGAGTTTTCACTGAATTTAGCCACGCGTGAGATGTTTCATGGTGATGAAAGCATTGCCCTGACTAGCGGTGAGTTTGCCGTATTAAAAGTGCTGGTTAACCATCCTCGTGAGCCATTATCGCGCGACAAGTTAATGAACCTTGCTCGCGGCCGTGACTACTCTGCCCTTGAGCGATCTATCGATGTACAGGTTTCGCGCCTACGCCGTTTAATTGAAAAAGATGCCGCAAACCCACGTTATATTCAAACGGTTTGGGGTTTAGGTTATGTGTTTGTACCCGACGGCACCACGCGTAAGTAAGTCATGGAACTCAAGTTAAAATGGTGGCAACGCTTCTTACCTCGAAGCGCGTTTAGCCAAACGGTATTGTTGATTGGCAGCTTATTGCTGATCAATCAATTAGTGTCGTATTGGTCGGTCGCCGTTTACTTTATTAAACCCAGTTACGAGCAAATTAACCAACTGATTGCCCGCCAAATCAACATATTATTTGTTGATGGCGTGGATGTTGGCCGCGAACATCTCACCATGGTTGATGCCTTAAATGCCAAAGTGCGTGACGATGGCATGACGGTTTACAACCAAAAACAAGCCCAGGAGGCCGGACTCAGCCAGGCCACTTATTACAGCTTTTTGTCTGAACAAATGTCGGTTTATTTGGGCGGCGAAGCTGAAGTTCGTTTTTCTCAGGGTGAAAATCTCGACGTGTGGATTAAGCCGCCTCAAGCCCCCACGCTGTGGATTAAAGTGCCGTTAACCGGCATTAACGAATCTGACTTATCGCCATTAACCTTGTATTTATTGGTGATTGGCGCGCTCAGTGTCGCTGGCGGCTGGTTATTCGCCCGTAGGCAAAACAGGCCATTAAAACGCTTACAAAAAGCCGCGGTTGCGGTGTCTCAAGGCGACTTCCCGCCCACATTACCGTTAAGCGGTTCTACCGAAATTGTTGAAGTAACCCATGCGTTTAATCAAATGGCGCATAGTATGAAACAGCTTGAGCAAGACCGTGCCTTACTCATGGCCGGTATCTCCCACGACCTACGCACGCCACTGACTCGTATTCGCTTAGCATCTGAAATGATGGTCGAAGAAGACCAATATTTAAAAGAAGGCATTGTTACCGACATTGAAGACATGGATGCGATTATTAACCAATTTATTGCCTATATTCGCAACGATCGTGAAGGTGTGCGCGAGCCAGATCAAATTAACCGCTTAATCCAGGAAATTAGCCAACAGGAATCTCACCGCGAAGAAACCATAGAGCTGTCGTTAGCAGACTGCCCCGACATTGCCATGAATAGCGTGGCGATTAAACGTGTGCTGAGCAACCTGGTAGAAAATGCGTTTCGTTACGGCAATGGCTGGATAAAAATCAGTTCGTATCATCAAGGTAACGCGGTGTGTTTTAGCGTTGAAGATAATGGCCCAGGCATTGATGAGTCTAAGGTTGAGCAGTTATTTCAACCCTTTACTCAAGGTGATTCTGCCCGCGGCAGTGTCGGCTCAGGTTTAGGGCTGGCGATTATTAAGCGGATTGTTGACCGTCATCATGGCAAAGTAAAACTGTCTAACCGCCCTCAAGGTGGCCTCAAAGCTCAGGTTTGGCTGCCATTAATGGATAAAAATCAATAAGATTTGATTGAAACGACGTTAACGCACTCATAAAAAATGGGCGCCACATTGGGCGCCCATCTTTTCAATCTAATTTGAATAGCGACTTACAGTGCAGCCATTACGGCTTCTGCTGTGCTCACTTCAAATGACTTGGCTTGTTCAACATTCAATAATGTCACTACGCCGTTGTCGATAATCATCGCGTAACGTTGTGAACGCACGCCACCAAAACCAGCAGTGTCCATTTCTAGGCCTAGTGCTTTAGTAAAGCTGGCATCGCCGTCGGCTAGCATCATTAATTCAGAGGCATTTTGCGCTTCGCCCCATGCTTTCATCACAAATGCATCGTTTACCGATACACAAGCAATTAGGTCAACACCTTTAGCTTTAAACTCGTCTGCCTGTACCACAAAGCCTGGCAAGTGAGCTTCTGAACAGGTTGGCGTAAATGCACCTGGTACGGCAAATAACACCACTTTTTTACCGGCAAAAAGCTCAGTCACATCGTGATTAACCATACCGTCTTTAGTCAGTTGGCTTAATGTAGCTTTTGGTAAAGATTGTCCTGTAGCGATCATAATCATATTTCCTTAAGGGTGAATAAATGGGTTATTTAGGCGCCAATACTTTACGGCAACCTACATACAAAATAGATAATACTGACTCACATAAAATTGAGATCAACAGCCCAAGTAACATGCCGATGGCAATGGCTTCGGGCTTTAATAAAATCACATGCGAATAGTTGTTCCATACTTCAGCTTGAATGTCTGTTTGCGGTGCAAGGATCACTTGCTGGTATGGGCTATAACTGTGTTGACGAAAGCGCGTTAATGCGTCAGTTAACGCCACGTAACGTTGATAAATCGATTCGATACTTTCGCCACCCGCGCTGAAAACTGGATCGTTATTTTTGCGATAGTGTTGAATAAGCTTACTGATGTCACCAGCAAAAAAACGGTCGGCATCGTGTTGAAATTCGGCCAAACTTTGCTTGGCTTCTAGCTGATGCGCTTCTAAACGTTGACCATATTGATCGACAAAACCGGGAACCTGAATACCAATCAATACGCCGCAAACAAACAGCACTAAGCGAAGATAGTCCATTAAATGTTTAATCATGATGTCATCGGTTGAGATAGAGAAAAATTCACAAACGCCACAATATCACCAATCAGTTAACTACGCATCTTGTATAAACGGATGTTAACTCAAGCCCCAATCAATTTTTGGTAAATGCTCAATAAACCACTCAAAACCGCGGCCTTGGTGCTCTTTATGCCAAGCAAGATATAAGCTCTGGTTAGGACGTGGAATTGAGCATTGTTTTTCAATTAACTCACCGCTGTTGAAATAGCACTGCACCATGTGCCGCGGTAAAAACCCAATCCCTAAACCTTGTCGCTGTGCCGCTATTTTGGTTTCCATGGTGTTGACTCTAATGACTTGCTTGCTTTGAAATAAGCCACTACTGCGTGTCGGCAACACTTGCGCGGTATCGGCCACCACAACTGAGACGTATTCGGTGAGTTTGTCGGCGGCTAATACCTCATCAACAAACGCTAATGGATGATGAGGCGCCACTGCAAATACAAATTCAATCTCGCCTATTTTGTGGGTTTGAAATACACCTCTAGGTAATTCGCCAGAGGCACCAATCACAATGTCTGCACGGCGACTGTGTAAGGCATCCCAACCACCACCCACGGCTTCCACATCGATACTAATGTCTACCGAGTGTTTGAGCTGATTAAATTGCTCGATTAACTGAAACAACGGCGCTTGAGGAATAACCGTATCGCGCGACAATCTAATTTCACTTTCCCAACCGGACTCTAATTGCTGCACGGAATCAATCAGTCGATGAGTGGCCAGCAATATCTGACGCCCTTGCTCTAATACAATTTTACCTGCTGGAGTGAGCTGTGCTTTTTGTTTTGTCCGGTCAAATAACGCTGTGCCCATGTCGTCTTCAAGTTTTTTGATGGTGTAGGTTAATGCTGACGGCACTCGATACAACGACGCCGCGGCAGCAGCAAAACTCCCCTTGCGCTCAATGGCGTCCAGGGCCCGCAGTGCATCGATGGTAATCGCATGGTGCATGAATTTATCCTTATTCAAAAAATTTGAACTATTAACTCAGTTTATTCCGATTTTTTATTCGATCAAGTCTCAATATACTCATTATCAATCGGTGAGGCAGCGTTATTTACGTTTACCACCAGCCAAATAACAGTTTAAAAATATTGAGGATACAAATCATGAAAGCACTGATTAAACGCATTACACACTCTACTGCAGGTTTTAGCACATTGGCATTGCGTGTGCCTGTTGGGATTATATTTATGGCCCACGGCGTCCAAAAATTATTTGGTTGGTTTGGCGGTTATGGCCTAGAAGGTACTGGGCAATGGATGGCGTCAATGGGAATGGAACCTGGTGTGTTAATGGCCTTTATGGCAGGCAGTGCTGAGTTCTTTGGTGGCTTATTTATTTTACTCGGTTTACTGACTCGTCCAGCGGCTGTCGCACTTGCTTTTACCATGGTGATTGCCATTGCCAGTGTTCACCTAAGCAACGGTTTATTTATGTCTAACAACGGTTATGAGTATGCTTTGGCATTATTAGCCGCCAGCGTGTCATTGGCTTTATCGGGTTCGGGTAAAGCAGCGCTTGATAACGCGCTTACCACTCGATTAGCTAAGTAACCTCAGAGCAAATTAGCAAACCCAAATTTCGATCAATGCCAATCAGATCAAAACACAACTCTGATTGGTATTGCTTTAGGAGAACATCATGATCACTTTACGTCCTGCAAGCGAGCGCGGCACCGCCAATTTTGGTTGGTTAGACAGTAAACACAGCTTCTCATTTGGCAGTTATTATGACCCAGAGCATATGGGCTTTTCAGCCCTGCGAGTCATTAACGATGACAGCGTAACGCCCGGTGCAGGATTTGCCACTCACGGCCATCGTGACATGGAAATCATCAGCTATGTGCTCGAAGGTTCAATTGCCCATAAAGACAGTGAGGGTAACGTTGAAGTATTGCCTGCTGGTGAATTCCAGCTTATGTCTGCCGGCAGCGGTATCACTCACAGTGAATACAATGCGTCTAAAACCGAGCCATTGAAGTTTTTACAGATTTGGATCCAGCCCAATACCTTAGGTAATACGCCAGGGTATCAGCAAAAAAACTTTGGCCAGGCTATAGGATTAACCACCATTGCGACGCCAACGGGTGAAAATGACACCTTACACATCAAGCAAAATACGACGTTATCACAATTGATTTTAGCGCCGTATTCAGAGCTGACTTACACGATTGCCGCTGACAGACAGGTCTATGTACATCAAGTGGTCGGTGAGCTGAAAATCGAGTCAGAAAGACTCATTGCCGGTGATGGAGCAAAGATAACAGGTCAACAAACGATAACCTTTAAAAACGAGCTAGACGACCAGTCTATTGCATTGTTATTTGATTTGCCTTAATACCAACACTCGTGATGCCTGTGATGATGCTATCGCAGGCAAACGTTTCGTTCACCGAATTAATTAACAAGAGGTTCACCAAGCTTTTCTCGGGTATCAACGTACTGCGCGTCTCTTAGCTTTAGTGCACTAAACACGCCAATAGCAGCCATTAAGCCCATCGCCACTTGCACGCCTATCACTGCGGTAAAGCCGTTTTGCCACAGAGTAATAATCTGCTCGGCAAACATCAGCCAATCGGCTATCAATGTTATTAATAACAGTGCACTAGTTAGCAATAATAAGCGGCTAATATGGCGTTTAATATTGCCAATGTTAATACTCACTAACATGGTCGCTAACAAAGCCAGTACAAAGCAGGCAACAAGCCAATCACCGCGGGCTGGCAACGTGGCAGGTAACACTCGCTCACATAAAAAGCCAACCGCTGTGGCCACAATAATGCCACCGCATCCACCTATAGTGACGGCACTTGCAATGGCAATACTGCGCGGCGAAGAATGACGCTGGGTGCGGCGTTTATTAATCCACAACATATTGCCAGCCACAATCATCGCACTAATGGCCATGGCTAAAATGAAGTATAAAATCCGCACATCCATACCGGCAAAATCACCAAAATGCAGCGTCACTAACACATCGCGTCCCTGGCGGAATACATTGTATTGTTCGGCATTGACCTTATCGACCACGGCACCATTAGCAATACGGTAAGTCACTTCATCACGCTGGGCAAAACTGGCGGTATCACTACCACGAATTTGCACTAATGCATTGTCAGCACCGTAATGATGAAAAATCACATTACGTAATTCAAAATTTTCTTGCTGCCGAGTTTGCTCTATCAATTGAAAAGAGTTATCCATCGCCATCTGTGTTTGGCTGCGAGGCTCAACCACTCGGTTAAAGCCTGCATCATTAAACAAGGCTTGTTGATCGCCTTGGTAAATAAACATCGCAAACGCCAATTGAAACACAATAGCTAAATTTAGCACCAGGCCACTTAAGGCATACATTAAGGTAAACGGCAGCGTCATGACGCCTACCACTGTGTGTAAATCTAATAGATTATCGCGTCTCTGCTTATCTACCCGGTACTGAAAAAAGTGTTTAAACAGTTTACGGGCATGAATAAACACCCCAGAGATTAGGGCAAACAAAAAGACTAATGTCACCATCCCGATGAGGTAGCTTCCACCGGGTAAATGAAGGTTGTAATGCAGTCGATAAATAAATTGCGATAACAAGAAGTCATCTTTACCCGCAACCGTTTCACCGGTTTTAGGATCCACCAGAATGGCTAAAGATTGACGACCACTTTCTGCGGCATCGTCGAGCACTTCCATATAAAAAATATAATAAGGCACTAATGAGGTGGGCATATTGATCCGAAAACGCCCTTGTTGATCAACCGGATATTCTGCCCGCTTTTGTTCCACTAAGCTGCCAAGCGGTATGTCTTGCTGACTACTTTGCACTGGGTGATGTGGCGTAATAGCCCACTGTGCCACTTCGTCATGGAACAGCGTAATAGCACCGGCCCAAAATACGATAAACAGTAATGGCGAAATGATCAGTCCAAGCCAACTGTGGGCTTCGACGAGGTTTTTAATCAGTTTATGTGGGGCGTTAGCGCGAGGATTCATTGAAGACTTCATTAATAAACAGGAATATAAAACAACAACACATTGGCAACAGCAGTGACGACAAACCATTTACCACAGACAATACTGGCCGCTTTAGCAGTATTACGGCTGTAGCAATACGCCATCACCGCCACCCATAAGCAAAAGCCCAACAGCATGCCAATAAACAGTTTGGTATCTACCGCTAACGGCAACAAACGAAACACTATTAACACCAGGCAGACAGCCAGTAATAACCCCCAAGCAAAAGCTGCAAGCGACTTTAACCACATTTGATTTAACCTTACTGAATCCTGAGCGACGGGTTATTTAACGCCAACCAACATAATGCTGACAAATAAGGCGAAACCGAACGAACTCACCCACATACTGCGGCCTTTGAAGTGTGCGGCTAGCAACACCAACATCATCCACATGGTCATCACACAGATAACAACTAACAAGCAAGCCACCAGCAAACTGTAGGTATGGCTAAAGCCCCACACAGCAAATAACATGGCAGCGCAACCTAGGCTCCACGCGAGTAGTTTAGGAAACGGTAGGCTTATAAGTTGCTGCTTATCAGAGGCTAAATAAGCAAACAAACACCCTACCCATAAAGAAGAAACGCTAATAAGTTCCATGTTTAGCCAACTCGCCAATGCAAATGATAATAGTTTTCATTATCGTAAATTATTCAGTTAAACACAAGTAGATAATGTAAAAGCGAATGTAAACATAGCGTAAAGCGTTATAAGGCTAGACCAACATCGAATAGCGCGGTAAGTCTTTAATGTCGATAATAACCAAATTGATTGAATGTTCAGCTAAATGATAACGCAGCCTATTAATGCGATTGATGTAACATCGCTAAAACGAATAAAATCGATTACTAAACAATGAATTAACATCTTTACTGCAATCATTGAATCTCATATATTCTGAGTTAAATATGCTGTATTATTTTTATCTAATCAACGGTTAATATTACCGCTGGACAAAGCGATATGCATTGCTAAGCTTAAATATTAAACAAAGGTTTATACAGGGAATGTTTGATGAGATATTCCCTTCTTTTATATCATTTTCACTTAAAACAATAAGGCAATAAAATATGCTAAAACGCATCGTGTACAGCGTTTGTGGCGCAGCAATTGTAGGACTAGGCTTATTCATTCTTTATGCTTGGCAACCCGCGATAGATCCTGTCACCTCTCCAGCACTCAACAACTATTCTCCTGAGGTTATCGAACAAGGTAAAACCTTGGCTGCCGCGGGCTACTGCAGCACCTGTCATACGCCACCTGGCGGCACCGCTTATGCGGGTAACTATGAAATGCACACCGAATTTGGCACCATTTACTCAAGCAATATCACCCCAGATGTTGAAACAGGTATCGGGAGTTGGTCAGAAGAAGCCTTTACTCGTGCAATGCGTACGGGCGTTAGCCGTGATGGGCACCATTTATTACCTGCATTCCCGTACGAACATTTTAATAAAATGACCGACGCTGACATTAGCGCTATTTATGCCTATATCATGACGTCTGTGCCGGCGGTAAACCAAGTCAAAAAAGACAATGGTATTCCGTTCCCACTTAATATCAGCATGCTGCAAGCGGGTTGGAAATTACTCTTTGCCGATACCGATTCGTTTAAGCCCAATAGCGCTAAGTCAGCAGAGTGGAATCGCGGCGCCTACCTTGCGGAAGGTATTGCCCACTGCGGCGCATGCCATACTCCCCGTAATGCATTAGGCGGTGAGCAATACGCACAAATGTATCAAGGCGCGCCAATCGATGGTTGGATAGCACCGTCTTTAACCTCAACCAGCACCTCACCCATTCCGTGGCGCTCGCAAGATTTTTACGAATATCTCACCACAGGTAATTCGAAATATCACGGTAGCGCCGCTGGCCCAATGGCACCAGTAATGCACAAAGGTTTATCAGCACTGCCAGACAGCGACATGCAAGCAATCAGTGGCTATTTTGCCGACCTTGCGCGCACTAACGATACAGACGAGCCAGACACTAGCACCACCTTAAAAGCTGCCATTGCGGCGCAGCATACTCAACCTAATCAACAAGTCGAAGAAGGAGCACGCTTATATGACACAGCCTGCCAAGCCTGTCACTACAGTAGCGACCAGCTCGTTAAGGGCCGACCACTACTGACGATAGGTTCTGCAACACATTTAGATGATCCAACCAACCTTATCAACGTAATACTCGATGGCGTCAGAGCAGATCAAGGGATCAGCGGTATTGTAATGCCTGGTTTTCGCGATGCATTGAGTGATGAAGACATTAGCGCAATTGCAGCTTATTTGCGTCAATCAGCTGGGGAAAACACCTGGCCAACACTACAACAGAAAGTGGGCGAGATCCGAAATCAACCCCGATTTGAGCACTAATTCACTGGAGAAGTGACCAATGGCAAAATTTATTTTAAACGGCAAACCGATGACTGCCGACGTGGAAAGCGATACCCCACTACTGTGGGTTATTCGTGATGAACTCGATATGACCGGCACCAAGTTTGGTTGTGGTATTGGTACTTGCGGCGCCTGTACCGTCCATGTTGGCGGCCGTGCAACACGTTCATGTATTACCCCAATTTCGTCTGTAGAAGGTGCTGAAATCACCACGATTGAAGGACTATCTGAAAAAGGCGATCATCCTTTGCAAATTTCTTGGCAAAAACTGCAAGTACCACAATGTGGTTACTGTCAGTCGGGCCAAATTATGCAAGCGGCGGCATTGTTAAAAGATATTCCAGAACCTTCAGACAAAGATATTGACGCTGTGATGGGCGGAAATTTATGTCGCTGTATGACCTACGTGCGTATCCGTAGCGCTATTCATGAAGCCGCAACCTCAATCAAGGAGAGCAACGATGAGCAGACTGCCTAAACGTGGATCGGCTGGCATGACCCGCCGCGGTTTTTTAATTGCCATGACCGCGGTCGGCGTCAGCTTTGGTTTTCCGCGCCACTTGATGGCGGCGATGGATCCTGCTAGCCCAGACGGCAAAGTATTACCAACAGAAGGTGACATTTATGAACCGTCTTTATGGTACTCAATCGACACTGCTGGCAAAATCAAAGTCAACATTATGCGCTCAGAAATGGGCCAACATGTAGGTACGGCTATTGCGCGTATTCTTGCTGACGAATTAGAAGCCTCGTGGGATGATATTGAAATTATTCACGTAGACAGTGATCCACGTTGGGGTTACATGGTTACCGGTGGTAGCTGGTCTATTTCACAAAGCTGGCCTGTGTATCGCCAGGCGGGTGCTGCGGGTCGTACAGCCTTAATTGAAGCGGCAGCTAAAAAATGGGGCATTGCGCCTGCTGACTGTAAAGCCAGTAACGGCAAAGTGGTATCAAGCAAAGGCGAATTGTCGTTTGGCGAATTGGTCAAAATGGGCTTAACCCGCCAATTTACCGAAGAAGAACTCAAGCAACTGCCGCTTAAACCCAATGCTGATCTTAAATTAGTTGGCCAGCAAGTCACCTCGCTTGATATCGCCAATAAAACCAATGGTAAAACCGTATTTGGTATCGACGCTAAAGTTGATGGCATGGTGTACGCTAACCCAATTTTACCGCCAACACGTTATGGCTCAAAAGTGGTTAAGTTTGACGACTCCGCCGCCAAAGCGGTTAAAGGTTATCAGCAAACTATCGTGTTAGACGATGCCAGTGGCAGTGTACCAGGTTGGTTAATGGTTATTGCTAGCAGCTTTTTTGCCGCACAAAAAGCCTCAAAATTAGTCAAAGTGACCTGGGATGCAGGCGAAACCGCTAATGTGTCTGAAGCCGATATTATTGCTCATGGCAAAAAGTTACTTAGCGACGCCAGCAAAGGCGGCATTTTAGACACAGGTAATGTTGAAACTGAGCCAGCTTTTGCCAGTGCTAAAAGCACCATCGCCGAAGAATACATCACCAGCACCGTACTGCACGCGCAAATGGAGCCATTAAATGCCCTGGTATTTAAAAATCCAGACGGTATTTGGGAAGTGCATTCAGGTTGTCAGTGGCAATCACTTACCCTACCTGTATTAGCGACTGCATTAGGTGAAGACGAAGCTAACATTGTTATTCGTAGCTACATGTTAGGTGGTGGTTTTGGCCGCAGACTTAACGGCGACTACACCATTCCAGCGGCATTAACCTCTAAAGCATTAGGCGGTAAACCGGTTAAAATGGTGATGATGCGTCCGCAAGATATGCTGTTTGACAGTGCACGTTCTGCCTCAGTACAGCAATTAAAAATGGCGTTCGATGATAAAAAAGCCGTTACCGCCATGGAACATCACGCAACGGCTGGTTGGCCAACACAAGTATTAGCGCCAGGCTTTATGCCTAAAGGCGTTAATGGTCAGCCATTTGATCCGTTCTCAATTGCTGGTGCCGATCACTGGTACAGCGTAGGCGCACAAAAAGTGCGGGCGGTGTCTAACGACTTAGCCATTGCCACTTTTAGACCGGGTTGGTTACGTTCAGTCGGGCCGGGTTGGACGGGCTGGGCGGTTGAAAGCTTTATGGATGAAGCCGCGCATCATGCTGGTAAAGATCCACTGCAATTCCGTCTCGACATGCTAATCGCCGAAGGCCGTAACGCGGGTACCACACCTGTTGCTGCTGGCGGCGCTGCTCGTCAGGCTGCTGTACTTAAAAAAGTCGCTGAAATGATTGAGTGGGGTAAGCCACAAGCCGAAAACACCGGTTTAGGGATTGCATCCACCTTTGGTCAAGAACGCGATATGCCTACCTGGGTGGCTTGTGCCGTTCAAGTGCATGTAGACAAAGCCCGTGGCAGCATTGATGTACAAAAACTGTATATTGCGATTGATGCCGGGATTATTGTTGACCCTAATGGTGCTGAAGCACAGTGTCAGGGCGCGGCATTATGGGGCTTATCGATGGCAATTCATGAAGGCACCGAGCTGCTTAATGGCCAGTATAAAGACTCAAACTTTGATACTTATACACCAATACGTATCGGCCAAACGCCAGAGATAAAGATTGAGTTTATCCCGAGCACTCAGCCACCTTCAGGCTTAGGTGAACCCGCGGTGACGCCAGTTGCACCAGCCATTGCTAACGCAATCTATCAAGCCGTTGGCGTACGTTTACGCAAGCTACCAATGAAGCCAAACGATCTTAAAAGCAAACTGACTAGCATTTAATATGGTTTAGCAGCTTGAATAAGTAACACCCAAAAAGCCCGACTATGATGAAATAGTCGGGCTTTTTTATGCCTGCAATATTTCTTTTATCAGCCGCAATACTAAACTTATCAACCGTAAGACTGACGAAGAAAATAATTTATTTATATTATGACTTTTAAAAAACCAATAAAAACAGCTACAAACAATGCTCACCATAAAGCCGCACTATACTAAACTACTAATTGTCAACAAAAAATGACAAATTTAACTTATAATAATGAATAAGCATTGCCACATCCTTGAGTATTCTATGCCAAAAAGTATACCTGCAAATTTAGAAGCCATACTTCTAGAAGGAATAGACATTACGCCAAACTGCTTAGGTGTAATTAACAGTGACAAGGAAGTTATTTATTGCAATCAGCACTATGCCAGTATTTTTGGTGTCACTAAAGAACAAGCAATAGGTAAAAAAGCCAGTGATTTATTGCGCCATGCATGGAACACCAAACAGGGTGTTGTCATTAACACTAACGATTTTGAACAGTGGATTGATAACGTACACAAGCTGCATTCTGAAAAAAACCTCAATCAATATGAAACTGACTTATTAGATGGCCGCTGGTTTAAAATGACCAGGATCAATCTAGATAGCGGTAACATCATCATTATGGGTGTTGATATTACCGAATTAAAAAATGCCCAAAAAGCATTAGAAGATGCCCACCAACACATCGAAAGTCTCGTTAATACCGACCCGTTAACCAGTGTGCATAATCGCCGTTCATATCATCAATTAGCAAAACATGAATTTGGCCGTGCAATGAGGTTTAACCAACCACTTTCACTATTAGTTATCGATATCGATTACTTTAAAACGATTAATGATAATTTTGGTCATGTCAGTGGCGATGAAATACTCAAAGAGTTTGTCCAAGTATGTAATGGCTTACTGCGCCAATCAGATTCGTTATCACGTATTGGTGGAGAAGAATTTACAGCGGTACTGCCAATGACCGACCATGATGACGCAATGTTAATAGCTGAACGGATCCGTGCCAAAGTAGCAAAACATCTTTTTAATATCACTCAATCCGAACAACACATTACTCTGACGATATCTATTGGCAGTAGTAGCCTAATTGAGAGGGATGCATCGATGAAAGATCTCTTTAGTCGAGCAGACCAAGCACTGTATTGCGCTAAACGAGGTGGCAGAAATCAAGTTCAGCAAGCACAAATTTGTTAACCCTTTTAAGTCACTTAACGTGACCTCATCAAGTGTTCAGCAACTTAACATTAACTGATTCAACGACAATAACAAGCTAACAAAAGCCCTAATCTATCCCTTTGACAATGCGCTATTCGTCGGCCATTTTTTGTAAAAATTCTAAACGCTGCATTTCTTGCTCATCGGCCTGCCAAGGCTCGTCAGACAATTGCCCAACAGCAAATTCACCTAAGTCATAACTGGGCTCATTACTGCGGCCATAACGCGTTAACTCACCAGGTACTGCAGGACGACGCTCTAGCACAAAGCTGCCAAGCGTAAACTCACCATCTTGTTTAGGCAGCACGCCCTTATAGGCTTTGAGCTCCATTTCAACCGCACCTTCAGATAATTTTTTCGACGCTGTTAACAATGCTACAGGCTGCTGATTTGCAGTATATAAATTGGCTCTTACCCGATAATAACCGGCTTTCTCTACCGTTAGTTTGAGTGGAATGAGCATATCACTCCCTTCAGCACGCACCTCACCGACACCGGTAATCGTTGCTGCTGGGTAGCTATATTCAATGCCCGTGGTTAAAGTCTGCTTTTTACCTTTAGCGCTAAAGGTCACATTGACGGCCATCGGGCCGTCCCACTCCTCTGTTGCATCGAGTTGCACGGTCCACTTTCCATCATGGTTTGCCATATCGCCCTTGGCTAACACTTCTTTATGAGAAGACAATTCACTGCGGATCGCAGCACTGACACCCGTGACCGTTAAACCATCAACCTCTAATGTAATGACCACAGGCTCAGGAAAACTAAAACGATATTTAGGCATAACAATACTGGCACTGGCACCCCCTTCTAACATCACAGGTTGCGCCACATACTGATTCGGGTTCAATAGATGAATATCATTAACACCTAGCGGCACTGAATAACCTGGCAGAGTGAGCTCTTGTGCGTACGCTTCTGCTAGCAACGAAAAGCGCTCACTCACCGACTCAGGTAAGGTTTCTTTTACCATCACTTGTTTAGGCTGCATCTGCTTTACCACACTAGGCTGATGACTGGCGACTTGAGCTTGCTGGTTTGAAATAACAACCTGAGCCAGCGTAGGTGCTGGCTCAGACGAGAAATACCAATATCCAGCACATCCACCAAGCAAGGCGACCACATAGACAACTTTTTTATGCTTCATAGATTGGCCCGTATTGAGAATGAATTAATTTGCAGCTTGGTAAACCAATGATGACATACTGGTTTTACTTGAATTACTCACCACTCTATAACGCGCACTAAAAATCCACCAGCCACGTTTTTCGTCATAGGTAGTAAACTTAATATTGTCGCCATTTAGGTAAGCAGAGCTATTGTTGGCGGTAGTCACTTCATCTTTAGCGCTACTGCCAATAGTGTCGTTATGGCTATAACCTTCACTCATCAACATAGGATAATGATAAGGCATAAACGCACTAGGGCCGCTGACCGAAGTTAACTTACCGTCAAATGCGACACCGCGTGAGCAACTGTCATAGCTGGTTGCAGAAGCCGCACCACAACTTGAATGACTTGCCACTACACCGTCATCTTCGCCCGGTAAAAAAGCCCCTGTAGCCCCTAAAAAGTCAGACCCAGCACCAGCAAAACGTAATCGCGGTACGCGGCTACCTGGAAATGAGGCTAACTGACGCGCCGTATTGACTCGTAAATCATTTAACACCCCAATGTTAGATGATGACGGTGTCGCGCCAAGCCATAATGACACTGCAAGTTTAACTGCGGAATTGATTAACCCTGAACCGTTAGCCACATTGACCGCTAAATCTGCTAATTCAACACCGCCACCTGCGCCAGCAAAGTCAAATGTCGCCACAATATTAAGCGGCTGTAAACCTGCATTTTGTAACCATAAGGCTTGGTTATCGATAATATATCGTGTCACTAAATCGCCCGTTGAGTGGGTCACAAACACACAACCATTGGAACACGTACCGTCGCGCGACATTTGTTGTAATTTAGGCCACACGTACTGGCTGGTAATTTTATTGGCAATGCGTTCTTGCGACGGCCAATCAATACGCTCATCTGCTCTATCGCGCCAATATTGCGCCCAATAATCGGCACCATTACTCGTCACCTGCGCCCCAACAGGTTTACTTTGTAAGTTGTCAGGCTGAAAACCGTGGATTAGCACCACGGGATAGCCACCAACGGCCGCTTGTGCTGCACCACTAAATAAGCCAGCTAACAGCAATAAAATCGATTTGTTCATGGGTTGTCCTCATTTTTTATCTGCAACAGCAATAGACAGACTGTTATCATTTATTAGTTTTTTTGTTATCGAACTCATGCATTTTGTTACAACTGAGCACTCAACATAGAGCAGATAAAAAACAATGCAAGCCTAAAAAAGGCCATAAATGGCACAGAACAACCCTAATAATCAGCATCTTGTTTGAATTAATGACTGTCGATAAAATCGAAACATCTAAGAGCTTTTGTTACCCGTGATAACCAGCCCATAAAAGCCAATATTGATAATGGCACACCCGTTTTAAGCTTTTACTCCAACTATTTTTATCGTCAGCGCTTTTTTATCTTGAAGTTGCTTTTAAAAGCTTAACACTTGATTTATATGGTTATTCATCCTGTAAAAAAGGCATAAAACTATGATACGTTTATGCCTATACTGAAATGCTATTCAAAGTTGACTTCACAACGGACGGGTGAAAAATGATGACTGCTGTACCAATGGAACTAAAACAATTTTGTCTTTGCATCTTGGTCACACTTTGTTGCTCAAGTGGCCTCCTAGCCCATACTCTGGAGCTTTCAACACTCGAATGGCCACCTTTTTCAGGCAATGAACTATCTGAACAAGGCATCACTAGCCAAATCATTAGCAAAGCATTAAGTTTCGAAAATCACACCCTTGCCATTGCAGTTTTGCCCTGGAACCGAGCCGCCCGCAGTGTAACCACAGGCCAAACAGTAGGCTATTACCCAACCTATTTTAATCCTGCTAATGGATTAATATTTTCAGATCCCATCGGTGCCAGCCCTATTGTATTAATAGAACGCAAAAGTAACCCGATTATTTGGGATAAGGTCAGTGATTTAAATCAATATGAATTAGGGGTATTAAAAGGTTATATCAATACTGTTGAAGTAGATGAAATGATTGCCAATGGCAGCCAAAAATTTGAAACTGGGATCGATGAAAAACAAAATATTTTAAAGCTGGCCGCTGGCCGAATTGATACCATCATTATGGATGTTAATGTGTATCAATATTTAGCATTAGATCCGCAAATCGCCAAGGTAACTCATCTATTGCAAATTAACCCGAAAGTGCTGCAAGATAAAACCTTGCACATCACTTTTAATAATACTCAGGAGGGTAAAAAGTGGTGCGACATTGTCAATAAAGGCTTAGCGAAATTAGATGTTAACGCCATGCAAAATGCCGTATTAACCCCAACAAAGTAACCATTTATAGACATTGGTTTAGGGCCTGAAATAGTTAGTCTACGCATACTATTTAATTATGATGGGTGATGCGCAAAAGGTTAACGTTGATATTTCATCCACAATTTATAGAACACCGCATTACACTGAGGGTTACTGTCCATTTTACCATCTCGATCACAATCAGAACCTGTTAGCGTCTTCATCACATCACTGCCGTATTGTTCTATGTCATCAGCTTCAGGCGCCACAAACTCGGTCACTTTAGGCGAGTGCTCAATAAAATCGGCTACATTTTGATAAGATAAAAACTCTTCTTTAGAAATAATCTCACTGATATCTTGGGTCGCCAATTCAGACGCCACTAAAGACACAGACATCAGCATTAACGCGCTACATAAAGAAATACTGAACACACTCACAGCTATCTCCATCACCTTACAGAGGTAAAACCTGATGATACGACTTTAAAAGGTATTTTGTTACCCACGAACCCAACTGCCATAAAAAATAACTAACAACGTCAATACCTAAATAACGTATCCAAGCATAGGCGTGCATTGCCAAAAAATCTGATTTATAACGTTATATTACCTTTAGCAAACAACTAAAATGCCTTAATAAGCATTTAACCCGCTCATGTATTTCATCGGTGGGTGTTTCATGACTTTTTTAAACATAGTGATAAAGGCACTAACCGACTCATAACCTAATAACTCAGACACTTGTTGGACACTTTTCTTGTTTGATAATGCTTGCAGTGCGGTAACAATATCAATTTGGGTGCGCCACTTTCCAAATGTCATGCCGGTTTCTTTTTTGATTAATCGTGCCAGGGTGCGTTCTGTTAATGCAAACTCATCGGCCCATTGCGGCAAGGTTTTTCTATCGCTCGGCTGGCTTATCAGTTGCTGGCTCATAGCCTGAATCACAGCATTTTTCGACAACACAACATCTAGGTGCTGAATGGGCATGTCACTCAACTGATCAAATAACACTTGAGCTAAACGCGCGGTTTTACTGGTTAGGTCATAATGTTGATCACACCCTGCAAGTTGACACATTAACTCTTTAACTAAGGGCGTAATCGCCAAGGTGCAAGTATTTGACGGCATACCTTGCATGTTGCTATTAATAAACACATGACACAGTTGTGCGTTATCTGAGGCGCGATTACTGTGTAGTTTATTTGCCGGGATCCAAATAGCGCTATGGGTTGGCACCATCCACATTTTTGCCGATACTTCACAGGTCACGTAACCGTGCAAAGCTAAAATTAACTGACCTTTAGGGTGAGTGTGTAACGGGATTTCATGACTGGCACAAGCTTGTTCAATTTTAGCGATGACCGGTTGTGGCATCGATTCATAATTGCTGATCTCATCCCACCCTATTGGCTTAAACATAGACTTGTCCGTTTTGAGATATTTAATGTCACTATAGCTAAATTATCTCAGCAGGCAAATCTTTATACTGTCGACCATTATTAAGTGAAATCTAAAGCAGCAAATGACGTTACCAACAGATAATAGCAAACTGCAATCGCGCTTTTCTGGCGTAATACTGGTGATAGGTATCTTACTGATTGCGGCTAATTTACGCGCGCCGTTTACCGGCATTGCCCCTGTGTTAGCGCAAATTATTGATCACTTTACGCTAAGTGGTTCACAGGCAGGCTTTATCACCACTCTACCGCTTATCGCCTTTGCGATTATTTCCCCTATGGCAGCCATGTTTGCCAGAAGACAAGGCCTAGAACATGCCTTGTTTGCCGCATTAATACTGATTTTATTCGGTATTCTGGCGAGATTTATCGACTCATCAATTATGTTATTTGTAGGCACAGCGGTTATTGGTGTCGGTATTGCCATTGCAAACGTGCTGTTACCGAGCCTAATCAAACGAGATTTCGCCACCAAAGTAGCACTCATGACTTCTGCTTATGTCCTCACCATGGGCATGGCATCGGGTGGTTTTTCTGCGTTGGTATTCCCGCTGAGTCAGTTCAATGGTTTAGGTTGGCAATTAGCATTGGGCTCGTCGGCAATGTTAACGGTCGCGGGGTTGATTGTGTGGACCGCACAATTAGGTAAGCACACTAAACCCGCGAGTATGTCGCAATTTGCACCATCGTCAAAAAGTGTATGGCGTTACTTATTAGCGTGGCAAGTGACCCTGTTGCTCGGCTTAAACTCATTTTTGACTTATATCATCATTACATGGCTACCCAGCATATTAACTGATACTGGCCACTCAGCAGTTGAAGCTGGGGCATATCATGGCGCATTTCAAATTTCGACCGCACTACCCGGCCTCGTATTAATCCCCCTATTGGCTAAGTTAAAAGATCAGAGTGCGCTGAGCTTTATTTTAGGATTACTCAGCGCCAGCTCCGCAATAGGCTTGTTATACATGCCTGGTTTTGCTTTTTTCTGGACGATTATGTTGGGGTTTTGCTCTGGAGGCTGTTTTATTCTGGGGCTGTCGTTTATTAGTTTACGCACAGATGACCCGCATCAAGCGGCTTCGCTTTCTGGTATGTCACAAAGTGTCGGTTATTTATTAGCGGCAATAGGCCCTATGATGGCGGGAGCACTTCATACCTCAACAGGTAGCTGGGAAGCGCCGTTGTGGTTATGCATCATTGCTGCGCTATTGTGTGCAATATGCGGGTTCGGTGGCGGCAGAAATACCACTCTGAATAAGTCTGACGCGGCATAATTGATGGTTATGGTGATAAGAAAAAACAACTTATTCATCAACATAGTGAGCTGAGGCAACTCATTTTAAGATGGCTTGCTTAACAGCAAGCCGAATTAAGCAGCAAGTCTACTTTAGAAGCAAGCCCAGTTCAGTTTGCTTTTTCTTACTCAGACCTGAAGCGACAATACGGTGGGATTGCGCTAAATAATAGGTTAACTCTTCATCTAACCTGCCTGATGTTTCTATTTGTTGGATCCACTTCATCCCACGGCTGGCAAAGTAAGGCGCCGGATGATAACCATCATTATTTTTTAAAAACTCATAATTTAACGGTGACGTTTTAAATGTGAATGCCGGATCGCCATTTTTAGCCGTAAAACCAATGGCGAATACCTTACCAGCCACTTTCCACACGTGCGAACCACCCCATTGCATAACATAAGTTGATGCAGGTAAAGCTTCACAAAATTGATTAAATTCACTGTGCTTCAAAAATCCATCACCGTTTATCGTGTTAGCAAAAAATCTTGGGTTATGACCAAAACGTTGGCCGCATAGCCAATAAGTAAACACCAATAGCGTGGTAATTAACGCACCCATGAGATTTAACGATGGGTCGCTCACCAGCCATGCTCAACATCATGCAATCAATACGTTGAATTAGGTGTGCTTTCAGGGTTAATGTCGCCGTACACTTCTTCTGGATCGACATCATTGATCAATAACATCTCCCTCACGGTTTCAATGTGGTCTAATGTTTTTTGGTAATTATCACCATACTCATACTTAGTCACTTCAATTGCTTTTGGCATATAAGTAAACGCAATTTTCAATGCCTGTAATGCAGACTCACTCATTTTGTCACTCATGTCACACTCCTAATTTTATGGCTTGATGTATCGCTAGGTGCCGTAATCAAAAATACAGTTAATACTGAGTTTGAATAGTTACTTTGCGTATTGCGAAATGATATTTACCCAGGTTTTTTCTATTTCAGGCAGTAACTTCTTAAAGGCTGAAGCCTCAGTTGCTACCCGCATATCATCTACCGCATCTGAGGTACTCCACACACTCGCACTACGACTTTCTTTGGTGGTAGCTTCAGCCAAACCATATAAATATTCGGTACGCACATCAAAAAAAGCCGCCGATACCGTGGTGGTCACCGACACTTCTTTGTTTTTCAAAAAACCGAGTGAAATAACATTCAGCGGAGCAAATTTCTGTTCACCTGCATGGAACGAAGTATCGAAGGTGTAGATAAGGAGAATATCAGCTTTGAGCCGAGCGGCTGCTTCACGCAAAGAGTTTATCGAATCAAGGTTTGTAGGTAAAAGAATCCGGTTTAATGGTGCTAAACCTGCAATGTTAGGCAGTTTAGCCAACCGGTCAAAATCGTCATCGGACTCTACTTCACGGGTCGTCACTACACTATACCGCCCAGTGCCAAAACTGTTTAGGGCATAGGATTGATAACCGGGCGCCTGTATTCTTGCGACTGCGATATTAGCTGGAAATACTGCAGCTGGTTCTTTTGACATTAACTCATTAATATTGGTATCAGACAATTCACTAAACTGAACGCTGCCACCTGGCGTGGTATAAGAAGCACACCCGCTCAATATCAATATCAATATCATGCTTAACGTAATAGTTTTAATCGACTTCATTATGACTCCAGTGTTGATAATGGATACCAAGTCTAAGCGAAAAGCATTAATGACAATTTTTGCATCATCCTTTTAACTGCTCGACGATCTTGAACAAGAAATACAATATCTAGGTTATTTTAAAAAATCCAGCAAACCTCTGAACAGGTTTACTATTTTATTATTAGCCAGCGACTTAATCACTTAATTTTAGCTCTCTCGCCATACGGAGATAAACAGGCTCAATCAAACATTTACTTTGATTATCAAACAACATAGAATCGAGAATTATTTGATTATCAAACTAAGATGTTATGAACAATATTGCTGCTCAGTATACTCATCACCATAATTTTGCTGCCGTTAACGAGCAAAATGTAAAACGTACCTGGTATGTACTGATCATTACGGTCATTACCATGGCTGTTGAGGTGGTCGCTGGCACCCTATATGGTTCAATGGCATTACTCGCTGATGGTTGGCACATGGGTACGCATGCTGCAGCTTTTTGTATCACACTCTTTACTTATAGCTATGCCAGAAAACACGCGCAAAGTGGCAAATTCTCTTTTGGTGTGGGCAAAGTGGGAGTGCTTGGCGGATATACCAGCGCAATCGCATTAGGGATTGTGGCAATCATCATGTTAGCCGAATCGGTACATCGCTTATTGTCACCCGTTGACATCCAGTTTAATCAATCGATTTTGGTGGCTATCGTCGGACTTGTCGTCAACATTGCCAGTATGTTTATTCTAGGCCACGAGCATCACGACCATGCTCATAGTCATAGTCATAGTCACGACCATAGTCACAGTCATGGGAATAACCATACTCATAGCGACCAACATCACCACACAAATAATCATGCTCATAACCACGATGATCATGAGCACCATGAGCATCATGAGCATCACCATAACGGCCAGGATCATAATCTCAAGGCGGCTTATTTTCACGTATTAGCAGACGCATTAACCTCTGTGCTTGCCATTTGTGCGCTATTAGTCGGAAAATATCTAGGCTGGTATTGGTTAGACCCAATGATGGGGATAGTGGGTGCGGTTATCATTACTAAATGGGCATTAGGCTTAATGAAACAAACAAGCCCCATTTTGCTAGATGAAAACATCGACAAAGCATACCAGGCAGAAATCGTGAACACGATTGAAGATGAACACACCCAAGTTACGGATATCCACATCTGGAAAATCAGTGCCGACCACTATTCAGCCTCTATTGCAGTCTGTACCTCAACAGAGGCCAATGCGGAATCAATTAAACACGCTTTACATAAGTTTGATAAGCTAAGCCACTTTACTATTGAAGTGAATCACTGCTGAGGTCGTTTATGCATTCTTTGAATAACTTAATTATCGAATTTTACGACAAATTGTCTTCCTGGGAGCAATCTGTTGTCAAAGATACCGGTTATTCACTGGCGCAGGTACACACAATAGAAGTGTTAGGCTCTCATGGGCCAATGAGAATGAAAGAATTAGCCGACAGGCTTGGCATTACTACCGGCACGTTAACGGTGCAGATTGAAAAGTTAGTCAATTTGGGATTAGTCAATCGCGCTGCACACGAAGACGATAGGCGCTCAATACTAGTCGGCCTCACCAGCGAAGGTACTGAGCTTCATTCACATCATAATCGTATGCACATGCAGCTGACCAAAGACATTACCCGCAACCTAGATCAACATGCTGTCGATGTACTGAAAACCTGCTTTGAAAAAATGAACCGAGAGTTTTAATACCATTCCGCGTTAATAAGTGATTATTCAGCGAGAGGCATAGCCATTCTGTTTCAGTGAATATGCCTTAATCAATCAGTATGCCTCGATCACTACCCTTCAACGTCTATGCTTCTGTTTATAGAGGCTAACTTATTATAGAGACTAACTTACGACTCAATATCGAGTAACGATATAACCCACTTTTGCAAAGGGTCGTCGTGGTAACGCGGATGCCAAGCGGCAATCACATCAAAACTATCTGGCGATTGCTCAAGTTCAAGGGTGACTACATCTAACCCTTTAATCGCTCGTAAGGGTAAAAAAGCAATAGAGTCGGTTGTTTCAAGATACATAGGCACCACCGAAAAACAGGGCGCAGATACTACTATGTTTCGTTGCAAACCAAATTGCGCGAACCAATCATCAATAGAACCTTTAAAGTTGGGCCGAGACGGTGACGCAATAATGGTAGGATATTGGGCAATGTCAGCTAACGAAGGTGTGGTTTTTGATATTGTTGAATGGGTTGAAGTCACACAAACATGGCGTTCTTCAAACAGCTTAATAACGCGATAACTATCAGGAATATAATCAGGAAACGCGATAGCCAAATTCACCTTTCCGCTTTCCATTTGCTCATGCAATTTATCTATCTCAAAATCTTGCACAATCAGCTTTAAGTTGGGCGCTTGAACTCTTAGTTTGGCAATCAACATAGGCAGAACAATTTGCTGCGCATAATCTGTCGCAGAAATAGTAAAAGTGCCCTTGGCCTTATGTGGAATAAAGGTTTTGGTTGATATTAATGAGTTGAAATCAATCAGTAGCTTATCAACCCCAACCGATAATTCCTCAGCAAAAGGCGTTGGCACAAAGCCATTTGTTTTCCTAACAAACAACCTGTCATCAAACACGTCTCTGAGTTTTTTCAAATGCTCACTAACAGCTTGTTGAGTCAAACCGAGCTGACTTGCAGCTTTAGACGCATTCTCCTCACGCATAAGCGCCTGAAAAACCTTCAATTGTTTTAAGTCTAATCGGTCTAATTTACTCATAATTTATCCTTCATACATCATCGCTGGCCCACTCCGCCAACCATTAACAAGTATAACTTGTATCACTTACAATTAACGATTGTTTCTAATTGTTTTACTCATTCGCTAAAGTCTACCCATCAAGTTAACTCAATAGATGGAAACAAAAATGAAAACAGTAATTTTAATTGGTGCACTAGGCAAAATGGGTCAAGCAGCGTTATCTGGCTTAGGTAAGCATAAGGTTATCACTGCGGGCCGCTCTGGCAACGTCGACCACATTGTCGATATTACCGATGAGCAATCGATTGAAGCCTTGTATGCAAAAGTCGGTCACTTTGATGCCGTGGTTAATACCGTGGGCGCTTGTGAATATGCGCCATTTGTAGAAATGACAGAAGCCCAATGGATGACCACTGTCATGAGTAAAATGATGGGCCAAATTAACCTAGTGCGTATTGGTCAAAAATACATTGCTGATGGCGGTTCATTTACTTTAATCAGCGGCATATTAAATGTTAAGCCTATTCCGTTTGCAATTGCCGATGCCACCACCAGCGGCGCTATCGATACCTTTGTAAAGTGTGTCGCCTATGAAATGCCAAGAAACACCCGCATCAATGTGGTCAACCCAACGGTGTTAACTGAAGCATGGGATGTGTATGGCGAAATGATGGCAGGTTTTGAGCCAGTACCTGGACGATTAGTTGGCAAAGCATTCGAGCGTTCTGTCGATGGCTTTATTACTGGTGAAGTGATTTTTGTAGACGCTTAATCTCATGAAAACGAGGGAGCAAAACAACAATGCTCCCTTCGATTAAGCAAGTCTATGCATTAGGCCAAGCCATTCTAAAGGTCGAGTCAGTAGCATATTCACAGCCTAATTTACTCAGCCCTAACGGACTCAAACTAATCAATCAAGATAAGCACGTAATCACGCTATCAATTAATATTTAGGAATACACAATGAAAGTTTATACCCTCGCAGCAATCATCATGTTTTTATCCGGCTGTGCGCATTTGCAAACTACTGATACTTCAAGTTCTGAGCGTCAAAACATAGGTTCTCGAGGCACTTATTCTCAAAATATAAGTGTCGATGATTTAGCAACTCAATCCACTGACTCAAAACAAGTATGTAAAAGGATAAAGCGAAATAAACATTTTATCACCCGTTGCCAACCCGTGGGTGCACGTTAATAAGCATTGAGTAAGCCACTTTTAAACTGTCTATGGTGCTTAGTGACTCGTAATATTTTATCGTAAACCTATATCGAATATCTTCAGCGATACTGAAGATTGATGAAATAATGGTGTCGCTAACCTATGCATTTTTTAACAGTAACAGCGAATCGATAACAGATTCTGCTAGTGGTCTCAGTGTCCAATCAAATGCACAACGCGTCGTCAAAGTATCTGCGGATAAATGCATACCTAAAACAGAGACTACTCAGCCGATCATAAATTATGTCAAACAAGCATGATGACTATAAAAATGACACTAACTTTGACGTTAAATAAAGCATTTTCTCTACCGTAAAAGCCAAATCCCACGCGTTCGTTTTGTGCAACTTTTAGGATAAATATGTGCTATCCCCTTTGTATGGATAATAACTAAGTAATTTGGGTAAAGTGAGACCCAAGCTTTTGTTGCAACTTAAGCCTTCTATTTGATAGCTCGATATCCTTATGGCTCCTCTATTGAGAGACCGATAACTAACGTGAGCATCATGTAGAACTCCAAGCACTCATCTCGAATAGTCGACTGGGTCTAGAACCCGTATTTCGCAATAAAGAGAACGCTTATTATGAATAGTAATCACATGCAAAACATCAATGTCGGA
>NZ_JBOZPS010000060.1:0-1075 GCF_050849305.1 Shewanella sp. MF05960
TAACGTGAGCATCATGTAGAACTCCAAGCACTCATCTCGAATAGTCGACTGGGTCTAGAACCCGTATTTCGCAATAAAGAGAACGCTTATTATGAATAGTAATCACATGCAAAACATCAATGTCGGAGTTGATATTGGTAAATCACAACTAGATATATTTATCCGCCCCCTTGATATCTTTTTCACTGTTGCTAATGACACAAAAGGTATTAGAGATGCAATCAATAAGATAAAAATTAACAAGCCTCAGCGCATTGTAGTTGAAGCCACTGGCCGATTGGAAATGCCATTCATTCTAGCCTGTTCAGAAGCAAAGCTCCCCTTTGTTATCGCTAACCCTATGCACGTTAAACGATTTGCAGGCGCTATAGGTCGACGAGCCAAAAATGACCGATTAGACGCCGAACTTATCGCTCACTATGCCGAAGCCATCAAGCCTAAACTGACTGAGTTAAAACCTGAAAAAATAAGATTAATGAGTGATTTAGTTACTCGAAGAAATCAACTACTAACCATGCAGACCATGGAGAAAAATCGCCATCAAATCTTATCTAAAACACTCGTTTCTACCATTAAACCGATTCTTACGGTGCTAAAAAACCAGATAACAAAAATCGAGTTGAAAATACAAAAGCTAATTGAAGAATGTACCGAGTATCAAAGTAAAAACATCATATTACAGAGCATGCCTGGGATCGGGAAAATAGCAGCGGCGTCTATTATCAGTAATATGCCTGAGCTAGGCTATATAACGAATAAACAAGCAGCTTCGCTCATCGGGGTTGCCCCCATGACCAAAGAAAGTGGAGCCTACAAAGGTAAACGGGTCATCCAAGGCGGACGAGCACAAGTACGAACTGTACTCTATATGGCAATGATGTCGGCTATGCAGTGTAACCCTGTGTTTAAAGCCACTTACCAGCGACTGCTTGGGCAGGGCAAGCCCAAAAAAGTCGCCATCATTGCATGTGTCAGAAAGATGGTAATTATCTTAAATTCGATGCTAAGAGATGGCGTCATGTGGGATGAGAATACAGGTAAAAATAAGTTATTGACGCCATAGTCGTTAGTTAGG
>NZ_JBOZPS010000061.1:0-1017 GCF_050849305.1 Shewanella sp. MF05960
CAACATCAAAGCCGTTGTCGAGCATGTCCTGGGTAACAGGGCCGTTAAACAATTCTGTGCCGTTGCCGTCGGTGACAATCAAGGTGTCGCCCACTTGGGTGCCCGTCGCTAAGGTCACGGTTGCGGTCACAGTGCCGTCAGTACCAATTTCATCGCTGTTAAAGATACCATCAGTGCCCATGCCGCTGAATTCTACAGTCGGTGCAGGAGCCATGGTGGCATCAACAGGTTGTGTATCCGTTGCGGTTGCAGATGGGTTACCGGCGATATCAATCACCTGTGCGGTGACATCAACATCGGTTGCGCCTGCGGTCACAGGGACTTCAACATCAAAGCCGTTGTCGAGCATGTCCTGGGTAACAGGGCCGTTAAACAATTCGGTGCCGTTGCCGTCGGTGACAATCAAGGTGTCGCCCACTTGGGTACCGGTCGCTAAGGTGACGGTTGCGGTGACGGTGCCGTCGCTGCCGATCTCATCGCTGTTAAAGATACCATCAGTGCCCATGCCGCTGAACTCAACGCTAGGTGCAGGTGCGGTAACATTATCAACAGGTTGTGTGTCGGTAGCGGTTGCAGATGGGTTACCGGCGATATCAATCACCTGTGCGGTGACATCAACATCCGTTGCGCCTGCGGTCACAGGGACTTCAACATCAAAGCCGTTATCCAGCATGTCCTGGGTAACAGGGCCGTTAAACAATTCGGTGCCATTGCCGTCGGTGACAATCAAGGTGTCGCCCACTTGGGTGCCGGTCGCTAAGGTCACGGTTGCGGTGACAGTGCCGTCAGTACCAATTTCATCGCTGTTGAACACGCCATCAGTGCCCATGCCGCTGAACTCAACGCTAGGTGCAGGTGCGGTAACATTATCAACAGGTTGTGTGTCGGTAGCGGTTGCAGATGGGTTACCGGCGATATCAATCACCTGTGCGGTGACATCAACATCGGTTGCGCCAGCGGTCACAGGGACTTCAACATCAAAGCCGTTGTCGAGCATGTCCTGGGTAACAGGGCCGT
>NZ_JBOZPS010000062.1:0-962 GCF_050849305.1 Shewanella sp. MF05960
ATGACGATATTGTTGAACAGTGCTCAATTGCATGGAATCACTTTATTGCAGAGCCTGAAAGGGTAATTAAATTATGCTCTAGAAGCTGGACAAAACTGACCAGTTAATTAATGTAAATGGTATAAATCCATTTTAGTCAGAAAACTCAGAAGGGCCACCCATGAAGGGGCCTTGCTGTTTTGTTTAGCGCCTGGAAATGACCGACTCTTGCATGGGTATATCTACCACAATGCGTTTTGTCATATTCGAAATCTAGTTGAGTCAGAAAACAAAGAAGGGCCATCCGAGAAGTTGGCCTTACTGTTTATTTGGTACCTGGAAGTGATCTACTTTCGCAGGAGCATATCCACACACTACGTTTTGTCATATTCGAAATTGTTTTTAAGTCACAAAACAAAAAGGCCACCCGATTAAGGTGGCCTTGCTGTTTATTTGGCAACTGGAAATGATCTACTTTCGCAGGGACATATCGACCACACAGCTATCATGCTTCTTTCTACGACCATATTGACTAAACTGCAGACGTAAAAAAGCCCGTTGCGTTAGCAACGGGCTTATCACTACTCTTTCGAGTAAATTAGGCGCCTGGAAATGACCTACTCTCGCATGGGGAGACCCCAAACTACCATCGGCGATACTGTGTTTCACTTCTGAGTTCGGAATGGGATCAGGTGGTGCCACAGCTCTATGGTTTCCAGACAAATTTTATTCTAGGACAAAACACTAGATTATTCGTGGTGCTGATACCCAGAATCGAACTGGGGACCTCATCCTTACCAAGGATGCGCTCTACCGACTGAGCCATATCAGCAAAACTCTGTACAACGTTGAGCTTATTAGGCGCCTGGAAATGACCTACTCTCGCATGGGGAGACCCCACACTACCATCGGCGATACTGTGTTTCACTTCTGAGTTCGGAATGGGATCAGGTGGTGCCACAGCTCTATGGTTTCCAGACAAA
>NZ_JBOZPS010000063.1:0-953 GCF_050849305.1 Shewanella sp. MF05960
TGTACCAAAGGCTTCTGATGTCAGCACTGCACTGCTGACATAAAAATGCGTATCTATACTGGTTTTGTTACCCACTTTTCGATGACGCTCTACAGCGATTAATGTTTTTAATTGAGACCATTTCATCGTTATCTCAGCGGGTAAATTCAATGGACACTGGAACGTTATCCGTTTTTCAACTCGACCATGGCCTTTATCGTCTTGCGTAAAGCATTCGGCATCTGGGGTATTTGTAATGTAATCAGCAAATTGTGCCTGTACTGCCTCGTACAGCTTGGGCTGATTACCTTTGACTTGCAAAATACAATGCCCACCTTCTTTGACAATATAATCAAGTGTTTGCGTCTGGCAATGCAGCGCATCAAATGTCAGTAACTCAGACTTCAAATCAAGACACGTCAGCAATTCTTGAACGAGTTTGAGTTCACTCTTTTTGCTTGCACCTGATTTAGCGCTGAAGACTAAACCAGAGCCGGTATCATATGCAGTGACCATATGTAATGCAGCGCTCGAGGCTGATGCTTTGGCACCTTTAAGCACTTTCCCATCAATCGCAATAGAAGAAAGTCCTGTGCTAAGCCGATGCTCGTTGACCCAACTCAACAAGGCATCTAGCAAGGATTGCTTTGACACTCCTCTGAAGATGCGACCAATACTCTGCTGGCTGGGAATACCATTAGCGAAGGGGCGATATTTACGCAGCCACATGAGTTTTAATGTCCCGAACTCGTGGCAATCGGCCCAACTTTGCGCACCTGATATCACTGCGCTTAGGACGAGGAAGCAGATATCAATGACATCATGTTCTTGATTTATATGGGAACGACAATCAGTAATCTTATCGAGATGTTTAAGCATATTAAGTATAAAGACAAAGAAAAAGAGCGCTATTTGATCACACTGGCGAGATCAATCAAGCTATTTTTTATCTCTTTGTTTTTAAAAAGGATGTA
>NZ_JBOZPS010000064.1:0-836 GCF_050849305.1 Shewanella sp. MF05960
ATTTATACCATTTACATTAATTAACTGGTCAGTTTTGTCCAGCTTCTAGAGCATAATTTAATTACCCTTTCAGGCTCTGCAATAAAGTGATTCCATGCAATTGAGCACTGTTCAACAATATCGTCATATCCACTAAAACAACGATTGGCAAGTTCATTTTGACGAAGCCATTGCCACACTTGTTCTACAGGGTTAAGTTCTGGGGAATAAGGGGGAAGTTTAAGGATACTCAAGTTATCAAAGCCCTCAGTCAGTTTTTGTTGATGCCAACCTGCGCCGTCCATAATGATCAGCGCATAGCGTCCAAATTCAGTCGCTTCTGAAATTAATTTCAAGTGTTCTAACATATATTCACTACTGGCATACGGGGCAATAATTGCCTCTGTCGCACCTGTGGAAGGACACACCGCACCATATAAATAGGCGGATTCAAACTGCTGTTGCCTTACTGACCGTGGTCGGCTTCCTTTCAATGCCCAAATATGGGTTGTGGTATTTTGCTGGCCGAACCTGGCTTCATCTTGAAACCACACATCAATGCGATCTAACGATACATGACCAGGGGTGTTAAGGATCGTTGACAGTTGGAAGTTTTTTAAAAGCGTCCTGAACATCTTGAGACTGTTTTGGGTGACGAGAGCGAGTTGTTATCCATGAAAAGCCTAATTGATGGAGTATTCTGTAGATGTTGGCCTGCTTAAAGGTCACGTTAAATTCAGATTGAATAAAAAGACAGACATCTCTTGCCATTAATCTACCGCCACTCTCAGATAAGCTTTGAGCTTGTATAAACTCTTTCAGACTTGCCTGTTGTTTCGCTGACAATTGTGCAGGTC
>NZ_JBOZPS010000065.1:0-782 GCF_050849305.1 Shewanella sp. MF05960
AGCCGACGAAGATAAGCATTGTTGGAAAACAAAAGCGATGCATGATGAATCCATCGATGCTTGAAGCAGTATTAAAGGCTGGATTTAGTAGTTAGGTTAAAAATTAAACACTCATGCGGTGACCCTGATGCAATAAGTCCCTCCTCTAATTTATGGATGTAAATGTTAAATAGTTAAAGTTATTTAACTTTGGCCAAACTCGTTTAATATTGCGTCTTTAAATTTATCTGAATGTTTTAGATAATACACTTGCTTTAACTTACAGTTACCTGTTTGCAAACTAATTAAAGCTCCAACTTTTCTGGCTCTGGGATATTCGCTATTTCCTATTTAAAACTCTGTATTATGGACACTATTTCAGCATTTAATGAAAAGCGCATTAACGCTCCATTTGCAATATGTACTGAAATAGCAGTTTAAGTCACTCAAAATACATTCACGTAGGTTAAGCTAGAATGTAACTTATAAATAGGCGATAAAACCATTTTACGATTGAATTAGCCTATCACTTCAATAATGACATTATTTTCATTTTTGAAGTGTAAAGCTAAATAAACAAGTGCAATTGTCACAGCTTTCAGTACAAACTGATACATCAATATTTAAAGTAGCTCATTAAGTAAACAGCTACTTTTCCTTAATGAGAGCCTTAATACCAGGGTCACCGCATGAGTGTTTAATTTTTAACCTAACTACTAAATCCAGCCTTTAATACTGCTTCAAGCATCGATGGATTCATCATGCATCGCTTTTGTTTTCCAACAATGCTTATCTTCGTCGGC
>NZ_JBOZPS010000066.1:0-616 GCF_050849305.1 Shewanella sp. MF05960
GAAAGGGGCTTAACACTCTCTGATGAGAAAACACACATTACTCATATCAATGATGGTTTTGACTTTCTGGGATTCAATATCAGGAAGTACAACGGCAAACTGCTCATTAAACCGAGCAAGAGCAACGTTCTGTCATTTCTGAGCAACTTACGTGAATTCATCAGAAAACATCCAACAATACCCGTTAACGATTTAATCAAAATACTGAATCCGAAACTGAGGGGGTGGGCGAACTATTATCGCCATTGTGTTGCTAAGCAAGTTTTCGGTTATGTAGGCCATCAACTTTTCTGGTTGTTATGGCGCTGGGCAGTTAGGCGTCATCCGTCTAAAAGTAAAGACTGGGTGAGGCGTAAATATTATTTGGATGGTAAGGGACAGTGGCAATTTCATGGTTGGCAGAAAATAGCGAACATGGATTGTCGGTTTAACCTTGTCCAAATAGCTCAAACGCTAATACAAAGACATGTGAAAATCAGGAGTGCAGCGACACCTTACGACCCCGAATATGCAGCTTACTTAGGTACGCGCAAGCGGGCAAAGGAAGGTAGAAACTCATGGTTCGAACCCGTCTTGGCTGCGATATAGGGTGCTGGGTAACAGAACACGCCTTAGC
>NZ_JBOZPS010000067.1:0-519 GCF_050849305.1 Shewanella sp. MF05960
TCCATCTAACGTTATGTCTTTTCTAGATTTTCTTTGTTGTGACTTTTTTGCGTTTATTGTTATATAGCAGACCGCCCAGTCTATCTTTTCTGTTATTTCTGACCAAGCCCGATGACAGATACACTCAAAGATTGGCAGCAGCCAAACATCCACATTCTTTGCCGCTTTGAACAGCGAAACTGAAGGCATGATGCGCATCGCGGTGCTGCGTCTGATGATAAGTGCCAGCAGGCTGGCCCATACTAGGCCGTCAACTATCGCTTTCTGCGCGGTGGCAAATCTCTGCCAGTTTGTATGTGATTTCAACTCTTTGAACAGCAGCTCAACCTGCCAGCGGCAGCGGTAAATCGCCATAATGTCATCGGCTGAGTAAGACTCTGCCGGTAAGTTGGTTAGCCAGATGCAAAATCGTTTTTCTTCTGCAAACCAACGCCTTATCACTCGAAATTCCTGCGTTCCCCGCTGGGCTTTTAGGTCAAGCACTTCTGAGCGATTGGTGCGACGCGTGATGTCTTTAAG